>CAYJMI010000065.1:0-18986 GCA_964371285.1 uncultured Vicingus sp.
GGGTAAAACATGCTGGTTTAAAATTTAAGTGGAATCAATCGGTTGCAGATGTTTTATGGAATAAAATGGAAAGTTATGGTACAAAAGGTTATACCATAGAAGAAATTAAGGCTTTGTTAAAAAACGAAAACATAAAAAATTTAGAAGTTAAAACGGTAATTACTTATTACGACAAACTTAAAAGGTTTAATAAGTTGATGCAATATTTTTCAAAAGTTCTTCTTCTTTTTATGGATAAGAAAAATGCAGGTTGGTTTTTAACCATTGAATTCAGTAAAAATTAGTTGTGGAGCAAAAAATCATTCATCAAAAACAAATTACTCAACTAATTGCTGAGAAGAAAAGAATTAGATGGAACGATGTTTCTATTTTAACAGCTGATGTTAACCATATTGTTGTTAAAGACATTGTTGAGTTGTACCTTAAATTAAATTTTTGCAGACGAATTTCTTGGATTGATACCAATGGTAATCAGCTTAAAACAAATAACCTATTTACTAATATTTGGAATATTTTATTAAACATAATCTATACTCCAATTCTTAAAAATAAGGTTGAAAAAGCAATTTTTAAAGAAGAATCTTTAAGTAATACCAACACCATAAAATTTAATCAAAACATCAACTTACAATACATCAGAACCGACCATTGGTTTAATTTAAAAAGTGGAGGAAGTGTTGGTCATACAAGCGGTGTAATAAATAGTTTAATAAAAAAAGGAGTGTTCCATTCCGTTTTGTCTTCTTCTAAATTATTCAATGTAAAATGGGAAAATAACTATTATTTAGCTAAGCCAGATTACTCGAGAGTAGCTAACATTCCCAACTTACCAGAGCTTGCCTATAATTTAGAATTAATAGAGAAATACTTTACAACTTCAAACGAAATCAATTTCGATGCTATCTATCAACGATATAGTTTGGGTAATTTTTATGGAGTTTACCTCCGACGAAAATACAACCTACCACTTATTTTAGAATATAATGGCTCTGAATTATGGGTATCAAAAAATTGGAACAACAAAAAAGTTTATTTCTACAATTTGTTGAAAAAAATTGAAGCCTTAAATCTAAAATTTGCTGATAAAATAATAGTGGTATCAGAGGTATTGAAAACCAATTTAATGAATGAAGGAATTGTTGGTGCTAAAATACTTGTAAACCCTAATGGGGTTGACACTGCTATTTATCAACCAAATTGTGGAGGAGTTGATTTAAAGGTAACATTAGGGATTATTAATAAAAATGTAGTTGGTTTTATTGGAACATTTGGTGCTTGGCATGGAGCAATAGTAATGGCAAATGCAATTAAAATTTATTTTCAAAAACATACTAATTCTAACACTATTTTTATACTAATTGGTGAAGGAAACGATTTGCCCGAAGTTAAAAAAATAATTAAAGAAACTGGTTGTGAAGATAAGGTCATCTTTACTGGAAGAATTGATCAAACAGAAGGTCCAAAATATCTTGATGCATGTGATATTTTACTTTCTCCACATATTCCGAATCCTGATGGAACAGAGTTTTTTGGTAGTCCCACCAAATTGTTTGAATACATGTCGATGGGTAAAGCAATAATTGCAAGTAATCTAAATCAGATAGGCGAAATATTAGAACATAAAAAAACAGCCTTATTAATTGAACCAAACAATGCTATTTTGCTTGCAGATTCAATAAATGAATTAATTTTAGATAAAAATTTACAACATTTTTTAGGGGCAAATGCCAGAGAAGAGGTAATAAATAACTATTCTTGGGAAAAACATGTTGAAAGAATATTAAAATTTGTACAAGATAAATGAATATTCCTCAAATAAAGCTACTCTTAAAACAACCCTTACCTCTCATTATTAAAAAGGTTAGGTCTTTAGCTTTTGAAAAAATTATTCATCATTGGTGGTCTATTAGTTATACCAGTAAAGATTATAGAAACCCACCTTTAAAAAGAGATTATTCTTACAATTTTGGATTGAGTAATATTCAGGAACTCAATTCAAACAAAATCAATAAAGAAACTGAGCGTTATTTAGTCAATATGTACCTTAACCATCGTTTTGATTTATTGGGAAGTGGTTGGATTAAAAATAGTTATCATTCAATAGCACCATGTATTGAAGGAATAAAATTTGAAAATACTTTACAACATCTAAACATCGATAAAGAGGGAATATGGTTGAATGAAATAGTCCATAAAAATCATTTAGCATATAGTAAAAATATTTGGAGCATTATTATCAATGAAAATACAAATTACAAACCCATTGACTGGCAAAAAGACTACAAATCTGGATTTAGATTTAACTCCAAAGATTCATATTTACATCAGTCTCAACTTGTTCAAGCTGACGGCATTGATTTAAAAATGCCTTGGGAATTAAGTCGTTTGCAACATTTACCACAATTGGCCATTTTTTATAAAAACAATCCTGATTCGATAGAAATTATTAGAGAATTTAAATGCCAATTGTTAGACTTTATTATGACCAATCCTGTTGGAATGGGTGTAAATTGGAGTTGCACTATGGATGTTGGAATACGTGCTGCTAATATCTGTTTGGCTTACGATTGGTTTAAACAGTTAGATTCTAATAAAATTTTGGATCAAGAGTTTGACCAAATTGTTCTTAATTTTATATGCTATCATGGTGTTCACATCTTCAATAACTTTGAATATAAAGAAGGTTTAACATCAAATCATTATCTTGGTAACATTGCGGGTTTAACTTATCTTTCTTGTTACGTGAACAATTCTAAAGAAAGTGATTTCTGGCTAGCATACTCCATTCAAGAGTTATCTAAAGAACTAAAAAAACAATTTTTTAACGATGGTTCCAACTTTGAAGGTTCTACAGCCTACCATCGATTAAGTGGTGAAATGATGGTTTATTGTTTTAGCTTACTTCATAGAATTTCTAATGAACGATTGATCTCTTTATCAAAAATTAACTCAAAAAACTTCAGTATTAAGGCTGATTTCAACCAAAAAAAATTTACTTCTAAAGAATTTTTTTCTACTTCAGTAATAGATTCTATTTATAAAATGGCTGAATTTACTTTAGCCTATACTAAACCTAGTAGAGAGATAACTCAGGTTGGTGATAATGATAGTGGACGTTTTTTTAGACTTTCACCTTGTGGTGATTTTTTAAAAATTGATGATGCTTTCAAAAAATACAGCAATCTGGTAAAAACCGAAGATTATCAAGAATTAAACTATTGGGATGAAAATAACATCAATCATGATACGTTTTTAGCTGCAATAAATGGATTTTTTGACTCTCCTACTCTTTTAAAATTTTCTAATGAATTTCCTTTAGAATACCAACTTATTAAAAACTTATCAGCTATTAATTACAAAGCTAGCGATTCGTTAGAGCTTGGTTCATTAAATAAAACATTTGATAAACTTGAGTTTAGTAAATCCTTTAAACTTAGTATTGATATTGATACTAACACACTGATTGCTCATAGTTTTTTAGATTTTGGTTTTATTTCCATTAAGAATGATGATTTTTATTTCAGTATCAGTTTTGGGGCTAATAAAAAATCACATCATTCTTGGGGGCATCAACATAATGACAAAGCTGCTATTGAGTTACAACTAAATGGTAGAAATATTCTTTTTGATTCTGGCACCTACATTTATACTCCATTACCAGAAAAACGAAATAAATTCCGATCATCATTTATACATAACTCTATAATAGTTGGTTCTCGAGAACAAAACAATTTTAACAAGACAAGAAGAGGATTATTTACGATAGATAGTGATTGTAAAACTTCATTGATAAACATTTCTACCACACAAGTAGTTGTAAAAGTTGAAACAAATAATTATATTCATTATAGAGAAGTAATCATTACAAACAATAAATTTATTGTAACTGATTATTGTAACAAACCCTTTGAACAGAATTTTAATTTACCTTTGTTTTCAAATGGATATGGAAAACTAATTATTTTATAAATAATTCATCAATTTTTTGTCCATAAACTCTATAAATTCTCTCTTCCGTCTTCTGGTTACTTCAATCTCAAAATTATTCGACATTTTTACAATGGAAGTATCTTTTTTATAAGAAGCCACAAAATTTGAATTGATTAGATGAGATTTACTTACTCTAAAAAAAATGTCTTCATCCAATAATTCTTCATAATCTTTTAATGTTTTTATGGAGTGGACTTTAGAACCATTTAGCATACAAAATTCGGTTAAATACATGTCTGTAGAACAATAAAGAATTTCATTGATACTAATGTAATCAATTGAAGTTGCTCCTTTTATAGCAATGCGTTGTGGCTTTGAGTTTAATGCCATGTTTTGTAACAAATTTTCTATCAAAGCATATTTGTCATTAGCACTTGTTTCATCTTTTTTAACTCTGGAAATGGCATTTTCTAGCTCGTCAATATTAATGGGTTTTAACAAATAATCTAAGGCACTATATTTGAATGCCCGTATGGCATATTGATCGTAGGCTGTGGTAAAAATAATATCGAACTTAATTGCTGCAAATTTCTCCAATAAATTAAAACCTGTTCCATCAAGCATTTCAATATCTAAAAAAATTAAATCCGGATTTAATCGATTGATGACACTAAAACCCTCGTTAACAGAAGCTGCCTCCCCAATAATCTTCACATCATCAGTTATTTCATTAATCAATCGGATTAAAACTTTTCTTGACTTTTCTTCATCATCAATTACTACTGCATTTATCATGATTTTTTCATTTAGGTTAATGCTATTTTAATTTTTACGGTTGTTCCTGTAGGGAGATTATTTTTATCGTACAAATCAATAACCTTAATATTCATATTTTCATACATCTCACTATTAATAATGTTTAGCCTTTCTTTGGTTATGGTAATGCCTACCGATTTATTTTGAATTTTTCGTGTCGCCTTTATTTCTTCAGCTGCAACTCTACCAATTCCATTATCTGTAACCGTACATAATAAATAATCTCCATCTATAGCAAATTTAATTTCAATATGTCCTTTTTCTTTTTTATTCATCAATCCGTGCCATATAGCATTTTCAACAAAGGGTTGCAATAACATTGGCGGAATTTTATCAAAATCTAAATCAATGCTATCATCCAAGTTTAGTACAAATTCAAATTCATTACTAAATCTCACTTGCTCTAAACTCAAGTACAAATTAAGCATTTCTGTTTCTTCTCGTAAAGTAATAAAACTTTTATCCGATTGATTTAAAACCATACGAATTAGCTTAGAAAAATTGGTAATATACCTGTTGGAATCTTTAAAGTTATTACTTGAAATAAAGTGTTGAATAGAATTTAAGGTGTTAAAAATAAAATGAGGATTCATTTGAGATTTTAATGCCTTAAGTTCCAATTCCATAATTTTCTTCTCATTTTCAGTTATCCTTTGTAAATTTTTACTTTTTATCAACAATTGAGTTTCTCTGTATTTAAAAATAATCATTAAAACAAGGATGATAAAAACAACTTCAAAACCAATAAACCACCATGTTAGCCAAAAAGGAGGTTTTATTTTAAAAGAATAAGTTGCAGGTTTACTCCAGAATCCATCTTCGTTTTGTGCTTTTACCTCAAAAGTATAATTATCTGGTGGTAATGCATAAAAACTAACCGTTGTTTGTGCGGTACTTTGCCAAGTAGTGTCTATATCAAGAAGCCTGTATTTGTAATCAATATCTCCCAAACTTTTATAATTTAAACTTTCAAAATGTATATCTATTCTGTTTTCATCATACGAAAGTTCAATCGATGGATTTTTCTTTAAATCTTTTACAACATCATTTACCTTGAATTTAGTAATGTAGATGGGTGATGGTATTTTATTAATTGTTAGATTAGTTTTATCAAATTCGATTAGTCCTTTAGGTGTAGCTAAATAAATAATATTTTTATACGAACGTATATGTGATATTTCATTTGAAATTAATCCATGTTTGGTAGTAATATGCTGAATATTAAAATTTTCCAATGATTTGTAATTAAGCCTTGATAGTCCCTTGTTTGTTCCTACCCAAATCTCATTTTGATTATCAATATGAATACATCGAACCAAATCACTTGTTAGCCCTTTTTTTTCACCAATCACAGCTATTACTTTTTCATTTTGCATCAATAAAAGCCCAAAACTTTTTGTGCCAATTAAAATGATGTTGTTATTCAGTTTTTCTATACAGGTTATTCCTGTACTCAGCAATTTATTATTTTTAAATGGTTCTGTTATTTTATAGGTTTCATCATCAAAACAAACCAAGCCTTGATTGGTTCCTACCCAGATATTTTTTTTATCTTTAACTAAACTTGTACACCAATATAGTTTGGAATTCGATATTGAAGAATAATGAACTTCTTTTCCATCTACTATTTTAGATATTCCCGAACTATTTACCCGATAAATTACATTTGAGTCAATTATTATTGATTTAGATGAGGGATTATTAACATCAAATTTTTTTAAAGTACCATCGTTATTGATTCTTCCTAAACACCCCAAAAAACCATCAGATAAAATATTTTTTTCTTTGTTATCGTAAACCAACGTAGTATGTAGCTCTTCAAAGTTTATTACTACTTCATAAGGTGTAGAATGATTAGATTTTATACTTTTCCTCATTAATCGTCTATCCTTCAGCCCAAGATAAACAAATTTATTATATGAATCAATATCTATTGATGATATAACATTATCATCGTTTTTAAATAAGGTATTTTTTATATAATAAACACCATCTCTTAATGTTGTAATCCAACACCCTCCATCCTTATCTTTAAATATTCTTGAACATAATTTATTTATTAGAATATTTTGCTCTAAAATTAATTCCTCATTATTCACTTTAAATTTATAAATACCTTCATTTTCAATACAAACCCATAAATAATCATCAAAAAATGTAGAAGAATAAATTCTATTATGAAATAAACCTTTTAGCCCAATCATCTTGGTTGAAATTATATTTTTGTTTAAATTAAAAAACGCTAGACTATCACCAAAAAAACATAAATATTTGTCATTTACTTTCTGAAATTGTATATTAGAAAAGACTGGGCTTATATTATCTAATGAAAAATTTATATTAACAACCCCTTTACTAACATTGTTATTTTTGCCATGATATTCAATCATTATGTCTTGTTGTAGTAAAACATTTTTTTTTAATTTCTCTACATGCTCTTTTCTATCTAGAAGTAGTGCCAAAACTGGTTCTTCTTCAACCTCATAAATCATTAATTTATATTCATAATCGTTGGTTAATAATTCGACACTTCCTTTTGGTGAGCATCTTAATATCCCATATTCCTTAAATCCCATCCAAATAAAATTATTCTTATCTATAACAAATTTGTCCAAAACAGCATTGTGGGGCATAATTCGACTTATCTTTTCATTATATTCAAATGGGTAGATACTATCATTATAGAAATAACATAATTTTTTATTAAAGGTACCAAACCAAATTCTACCTTTTGAATCTTCTCTTATTAAAAAAACAGTGTTATCTGTTAATCCATCTTTACTGTCATAGTTTTTAAACTCATAACCATTGAATCGGCTAACTCCAGCATCTGTAGCAAACCACATGTATCCTTTAGAATCTTGAAATGCAGAATATACCTCAGAACTTGATAACCCATCTTCAACAGTATAATGCTTGTAATTGTATTCTTGAGAAAAAATAATACTACTTATTCCGAAAAATAATAGCATTAGGAATATGAATTTTTTAATTTTCATTAATGACAAATAGCACTTAAAAAAGTAGATAAATACAATGGTATTTAGAATTAAAAATCCTTAACAACGATAATTAATTTTCCAATCATTAATCCTCTTTCATTCCTGGCAATGGTTTTTTAAGCACCAACATTACCACTAATCCCACAAGCATTATTAAAATAAGTGCAGAAGTTGCCAACGAAATTTTGCTTCCTACATAGTGTGGCTTAGGATAAAATTCAAACGTAATTTTATGTTCTCCAGCTGGAATTCTCATTCCTCGAAGTAAGTAATTAACTCTAATAAATTCGGTTTCTTTTCCGTCAACTGTTACTTTCCAATCAACATTTCCTTTGTACCAAATTTCAGAAAAAACCGCAAAATTTTCTATGGTAGAATTTGATGTATAAACCATTTTATCCGGATGAAAAGAGGACAAAACAATAGAACCGTTTGTTGTAGAATCAGGATTAAATCCGTTTAAATACTCCTTATATCTCTCATCAATAACTACAGTAGTTTTAGGGTTAAATTCAGTCAATTTTGCCATTTCTTCATCGGCGTTTTTAGCCCAATCGATTTGGTTTACAAACCACACACTTCCACAAGCAGTAGGGTTCTGTTGAGGCACTTCTTGACCAGGCTTACCCGTAATAAAATATTTTGTATTTAACATGTTAAACACATTCATGTTTCCTTTACTCAAATGATTTTCAATCAAATCCTGATAACGAATTAATTTAGCTGCACTATAACCACCAACAGATTGATGAAAATAAGAAGTGTTGTTATCATTAAACGAACTTACCGTAGTATTAAAAACACGGTAATTTAATTCTTTGTCAGTTAATATTTGTTGGTCGGTTGCTGTTGCATGAATAGATTGTTCAACCGATTTAGCTTTTACAAAATCGTCTTCATTTACATACCTTTTATCCACCATCCATAAATCGCCAATAATTAAGAGGGCTAATAATACTTTGGCAACAGTTAAATTTGTCAATTTCTGGATATTCATTAACCAAAGAATTCCGAAGGTAGCAGCAAGAATAAAAAGAGTTCTATAAGCATCTGATCTCATCATCGACATTCTATCTTCAATCAATAAATCAACAGAAACACCTGATTGTGTCAACTGAGCATCGTAAGCTCCATTAAAAGAAATAAACGACGAACCAAAAAATAATACAAAAAGCACCAATCCACCTAAAATAGACATTGAATAAATCAACCCTTTTTTAAGTTTTTCTTTGTCAACTTCCGCTTTAAAAATAAGTTGAAGCGAAGTAATTGCTCCCATCGTAATAGAAATCATAGCCAACGAATGCCACATGGATGGTGTTCTAAACTTGTTATACATCGGAACATGGTCAAAAAAGAATTCGTTTATCACCAAAAAGTTTTTTCCGAAAGCAAATACGATTGAAATTATTGTAGCCGATAATAATACCCACTTAAAATTGCTTTTTGAAATGAAAAATAGTACTACAAACAAGAAAATTAATGCTGCTCCCATGTAGGAAGGCCCTGTAGTAAATGGTTGATTCCCGTAGTATAATGGTACATTTTTAAGAAAATCTTTGAGTTGATTTTTTGGAACTCCTTTTTTTGCTAAATCATTATAGGTTTCAGAGTTTTCATCGAGTTTGGCTCCCCCACCATAAAGTCCCGGAATTAATAGGTTTAAAGTTTCTGCTTTGCCATAACTCCACTGCATGGCATAATCTATATCTAATCCTGTCGATTGTTTAACCTCTTTGGTTAATTCCGACTTTCCCCCTCTTATGGTTTCTGTACTATAATCGTATGTTGTCCATAATAAGGTGATGTTTGGTAAAACACCCAATATTCCGAAAGCCAATAAAATAAACGAACGTTTAATAAAAACTGGGATTTTTTTTTCTTTAACTGCTTGAAAAAGCTGAACAACAACCAAAGCAGCAATTAAAAACAACGAATAATATACAATTTGCGGATGATTTGCCATAATTGCTAAACTCAAAAACAAACTCGTTAAAACTCCACCAATTAGCCATTTTCCTCTATAAGTAATTAATATGGAAGAAATTAATGGAGGGATAAATGAAATAGCAATAATTTTTGTGGTATGCCCACCTTCTATCGACAATAAAAACCAGGTGGATAACGAAAATGCTACTGCTCCAAGAGTACTCCATTCAGTATTATAACCCAAAATAGATAAACTAATATAAAATCCCAGCATTAACATTAAACAAAGCCACATGCCTTTTGGAAAAAGTTTATGGGTGTCGAGAAAAAAAAGTAGCAAATTTGCTTTTACTTTGTAAGCAACCTGAAACAATGGCATTCCAGAGAACAAAGTATTTCCCCATAAAATGGTTTCTCCTTTCTTTTCATAATCCTGCATTTGTTTAGCAGCAGCAATTGAACTTACCTCATCATGTGCCAATATTTTTTTTCCTTGTAATTCGGGATAAAAATAGACCGCCGAAACACTAATTAAAACTAAAACTCCAATGATGTGCTTAATGAGTTGATTTTTGAAAATATCCATTTTTATATGTTTTGTATCGGCTAAAATTAATTACTTTAAAATAAATACTATCAAAACCCCTTGTGCATTTGTAAGAAAATTTGTCAATTCGAGTGAATTTCACGATTGAAATGAGAGAAATTTGTATCGAGAATGCAAATTTTCAATATAAAAGATGTGTTCTCGATACTTTTTTCTTTCAGAAAAAACTCAAACGGACACCTTTTTTATTAAAAATTCTACTAAATGCACAATGGGTTATCAAAGTTTTTATATTACCTTAGTTTTTTTTTCGTGTTATGAGTAAATGGTATAAAATACTTGGTCCAGGATTACTTTATGCTGGTGCTGCCATTGGAGTTTCTCACTTGGTGCAATCTACAAGAGCTGGAGCAGACTTTGGTTATGGATTGGTTTGGGCAGTTGTAATTGCAAATGTTTTAAAATATCCTTTTTTTGAATACGGTCCCAGATATGCTTCTGTTACCGGAAAAAACCTATTACAAGGATATATGTCACTTGGTAAATGGCCCATCTATTTATTTCTTGCCATCACATTTAGCAGCATGTTTATTATTCAATCTACTGTTACCATTGTTACTGCCGGAATTGCATCTGAAATAACTGGCCTTACTATTCCTCTGTGGTTAGTATCTTTTCTTTTACTTTTAATCTGCACTCTAATATTACTTATAGGTAAATTTAAAATGCTTGATAAAAGCATGAAAGTAATTATATTAATCTTAACCATATCAACTATTGTAGCTCTTGGTGCTGCTTTTACTGGAAATACTATAAGATATCAGGAATACATGGCTGAGTTTTCTTTCAGTGATAAATCTCACATTTTATTTTTAATTGCTTTAATGGGCTGGATGCCGGCACCATTGGATTTATCCGTTTGGCATTCGTTATGGACGGTTGAAAAAATGAAAGAGACTAAAGAGTTTAACTTAAAATCTTCGTTGTTAGATTTTAATATCGGCTACTGGGGCACGTTAGTTTTAGCCCTCTGTTTTGTTGCACTTGGTGCTTTATCTATTTACGGTTCGGGTATTGAATTAGAAAAAAGTGCTCCAAAATTTGCCACTCAATTAATCAACATTTACACTAAAAATATTGGCTCTTGGAGCTATATAATAATAGCTTTAGCTGCTTTTACAACCATGTTAAGTACAACTATAACTTGTTTAGATGCTCAACCAAGAATTTTAGCGTCCACTTTAAAACTATTGAACCCAAACATTAATGAAAAAAGACAATATTGGATTTGGTTAATTCTATTATTATTTGGAGTAACCATTATTATTGCTTATTTTATGACAAACATGCGAACATTAATTGATTTTACAACCATTTTAGCCTTTATGACCTCTCCTGTTATTGCTATTTTAAATTATATGGTAATTACCAGTTCCGAAGTTCCTAAAGAACATCAACCCAACATTTACATGAAAATATTGAGTGGTATGGGAATAATTTATTTTATTGGTTTTACGATATATTTTTTATTCATCACTTTTAAAGGTTAAAACCTTGATTATCTGTACCTTTTTTTGCAAATTTACGTACTAATTGAGAATGATAAAACACATGGTGAAATATGTCGTTATTTTAATGCTTTTTATAAGTAGTAGTTCTGTATTCGCCCAATGTCCACAACTTAACGATTTTTACGGTAACCCAAACAATAATCCATATTGGTTTGATTGTAGCGGTAACAACTTTACCTTAAACATTAATTCTCCAGATGTAATTGGGAGCTGGACAATAGATTGGGGTGATGGAAGCCCCATTAGCAATGGAGCCTCTCTAATACCGGGTAATAACATCTCTCACCTTTATAATTCTACCGTTGATACTTTTAATGTGGTGTTTACAGAAACATCAACTGGGTGTATCATTCAAGGAGTTGTAGTTATGGAACAAGCAACAAGTGCGTCTATTCAAATTCCTGTTGGTGGGTTAACTCAAACTTGTGCTCCGTCGCCTTTAGAATTTATAAATAGCAGTACAAACACTTCTCAAACTACAACATTTACTTGGGATTTTGGAGATGGAAGCCCTCTTTTAATTACCGATTACACCAACGTTGGGCAAACCATTTCTCATACCTATTTACAAGGAACTGTTAATTGTGTTACTCAAGTAACTTTAACTGCCCAAAATTATTGTAATACTGTACAAGGAGGAAGTAGTACCGCAACATTTAATCCAATACGGATTTGGGACATTGATGATGCAGCAATAAATGCTTCGGCAATTTTATTGTGTTACCCCGATACTCAAGTTACTTTTAATAATATTACCAATAGAAATTGTTTAGCTCAAGGAAATATTGCCCAACGTTACGAATGGTGGAATTTTGGCGATTATTGGGGAAATGGTTACGATTCTATTGTAGGTTGGGTGCCTTGGCCTCCTGCTCTGCCCTATACCATGGCATATCCTGGAATTGGGACTTATGATGTAATGATGGTGGACAGTAGTTTTTGTGGTTTAGATACTGCATATATTACTATCCAAATTGTCGCCCCTCCTTTTGCAGCATTAGCAGCTTCCATTGATACCATTTGTGAAGGACAAACCGTTACTTTCAATAATTTATCGGGAGGTGGAGCCAATTCTTATTTTTGGAATTTTGGCGATGGTTCAGGTTGGATTGCTTCCGCTGGAGGAAATGTAACTCATACTTATGCCAATTTTGGTGATTACATCATTAATATTGTTGCAAATATTACAGGTGGAAGCGGAGGCTGTTCTGATACTGCTTCCGTTAACTTACATGTTTTAAATAGTCCTGTGGCTAATTTTACTTTCGACAACAATAATGGTTGCGACAGTATGTACGTTAATTTTACGAATACTTCATCAGCCGACGCTATTTCGTGGAATTGGAATTTTGGGAATACCAACACAAGCACACTACAAAACCCACCCATACAATTTTATGGCTCACCCGGAAATTATAATGTTCAACTTACCGTTGAAAATTCAAATGGATGTACTCATAGCAGAACAAGGGTTTTAACAGTTTACCAATCACCTGTACCTGCTTTTACGCCAACAAGTGTTTGTGTTAATTCTATTGCCACATTTTTTGATAACTCAACATCAGCCGTTGGCGACCCGATAATTTCATGGAATTGGGATTTTGACGATGGGACAACAAGCACTCAACAAAACCCAAATCATATTTATAGTCTGCCCGGTTTCTACGACATGATTTTGACAGTGAACACAGCCTTCTGTTCGGGAACCGATACCGTTCAAATTAACGTTGAAAACATTCCTGTTGCAAATTTTATAACTGATACCAGTAATGGTTGTGCTGATTTATTGGTTAATTTCACCAATACTTCATCAATAAATGCCGTTAATTTTTCTTGGGATTTTGGTGATGGTTCTCCCTTAGATACCAATTCAAACCCTTCTCATCTTTTTACCAACACTTTTGGAACAGATACCACTTATCAAGTTCAATTAATTGCTCAAACTACTTTTGGATGTGCTGATACTTCTATCAATCCGATTACTGTTTTTCCAAACCCAATAGCTTCATTTACTGATAATGCCTTACTGGATTGTGCACCTCTGGTGGTCAACTTTACCAATACTTCCACGGGGCATGTTTCTCAAACATGGGATTTTGGCGACGGTTCTCCAATTAATAACAGTAATAACCCCACTCATATTTACCAAAATCTAACATTGTTCATCAATAATTACACATTACTTCTTACCACCACTAGTTCAAACGGATGTATTGATACTATAACAAAAACCATTACTGTTTATCCTGAACCGCAATTTGGTTTTAGTATTAATCCAGATTCAGGTTGTAGCCCTTTAGTTGTTTCTTTTCCTTCGGTTATTGGAGCGGTTGTTTACAATTGGGATTTTGGTGATGGTACTACTGGTTCTGGACCTACTCCAAGTCATACTTTTACCAACAATTTAACCAACAATTTAATATATAATGTAACCTTAACTGCAACATCGCCTTTTGGATGTACAGACACCACTTATGGTCAGGTTTTAGTTTTTCCAAATCCTTCGGCACAATTTACTGTAAATGATAGCGACGGTTGTCATCCTTTCCCCATAACTTTTACCAATAATTCAACTGGAGGCTCTTTCTATCATTGGGACTTAGGTGATGGAACGACTTTTGACACACTAAGTTCTAATTTTATTCATACTTATACAAATACAAGTGGTATATTACAAAATATAAACACCACACTAATAGCAGAAACCAATCAAAGCTGTAAAGATACCGCAACCCAGCTAATAACTATTTATCCGAATGTTACGGCTTTAATGCAAGCAGATACTTTTGGATGTAGTCCATTTACAACAACGTTTACGAGTTTATCAATTGGTGCGGTTAATTATTTTTGGGATTTTGGTGATGGTTCACCAATAAATAACACTCCAAACCCAACGCATCAATTTATTAATACTGGAGTTGTAAATCAATATTTTAATGTGCGATTAATTATTGAATCTGTTTATGGTTGTTTTGATACCACCTATCAACAAATTTTAGTTTACCCAACCACTACGGCTTTATTTAATACCAATACAAGTGTTGGTTGTCAACCATTAACAGTTACTTTTAACAACAATTCATCTAATGGTTTTAATTATTATTGGGATTTTGGAAACGGAACAACGTCAGATACTTTAGCTTCTATTTTCAATTACATTTATTACAATAACACTGGAGTTGCACAAAATTACACCATCACGCTCATTTCGGAAACAACCAATGGTTGCTTAGATACAGCGACTCAAACCATTACTGTTTACCCCGAAATTGTCGCTAATTTTATTTCAGATTCTTCAGGCTGTAGCCCAATAACAATTAATTTTGTAAATACTTCAATAGGGGCAAATACGTTTATTTGGAATTTTGGCGATGGTTCAGCATTGGATAATACACCTAGCCCAAATCATGTATATACTAATACTACTCCATCTGACATTACTTATGTTGTGAGTTTAATTGCCGAATCTTTTTATGGATGTAGAGATACATTATATCAAAACATTACTGTATACACTACGCCTGTTGCTTCATTTATTGCCTCTCCTTCTAGTCAGACTTTTCCAAATACTGCTATATCTATATCCAACACCACCTCTTTTGGAACATGGCAATACAATTGGAATTATGGAGATACCACAACTTCAATTTTATCCTCTCCTCCTAATCATATTTATGCAACTTGGGGTAATTTTGATATTAGCGTTATTGTAAGCGGCACCTATTGTTCGGATACGGCAATTCAATCAATTCAGATTATCCCTCCTGTTCCTGTAGCCAGTTTTAATGGTTCAGAAACAGGTTGTCGTCCACTAAGGCTTCAATTTGTAAATAATTCTCTTTATGCAAATCAATACAATTGGAATTTTGGTGATGGTGGAATTTCAACACAAGTAAACCCGAGTTATACTTATTACAACCCTGGTATTTACACTGTAACATTAACAGCAACTGGCGATGGTGGAGTTGACACCCAAATACAAACACAAATTATTGAAGTTTATCAAATTCCAAGTGCATTTTTCACAGTAACACCTTCGGTGATAACTATTCCTAGTCAGGCAATTTCCCTTTACAATCTGAGTGAATTTGCATCAACTTATGAATGGAATTTTGGTGATGGAGCAACTTCAACCGAATTAAACCCTCAACATTATTATACTCAACCTGGATTTTTTGATATTTCATTAATCGCCACATCAATAAATAATTGTAAAGATACCTTTAGAATAGTTTCAGCAGTTGAAGCAAAAGCCGAAGGAATTATAAAAATACCAAACGCATTTACACCAAATTCTGGAGGAAGTAATAGCGGACAAATAGTAGCTGGAAATCTTGATAACGACGTTTTTCATCCTATCATTTATGGTGCAGAAACCTACGTATTAAATATTTTTAATAAGTGGGGAGAATTACTTTTTGTGAGTAACGACATTAATATTGGTTGGGATGGTTACTATCGTGAAAAACTCGTACAACAAGATGTGTATGTATATAAAATTCAAGTTACATTTGTAGATGGTAGATCTGAAACTTTTGTAGGTGATATTACATTATTAAGATAATAAAAAAATGAAAAAACTACTATTAGTTAGTTTAATATCAATTTGTTTTTGTGCATTTAGCCAAGACGTAGATATTAAAAAAATTCTAAAATCTGCCGAAGACAAATTTAATGTTCAGGATTATTTTGGAGCCGAACAATTGTTCCTACAAGCATATAGCTTGGATTCGACTAATACCACAATAGCCTTTAAACTGGGCGTTTGTTACTATGAATTAAAAAAATATCAAAACGCTGAAGATTATTTTTTAAAGACCACAAGTGGCGTAAGTTTAGAATTGTTCCGATATAAAGCAGCAATAGCTCATATTCAGCAAAAATTTAAAAAAGCCATCAACTTTTATAACGGTTACAAAATTATTAATGGTAAAAAAGATTTAACAAATGACGAAATAAACAGATTAATTAATAAGTCAATATATGCCGAAGAAGTAATTACAAAACCTAGAAATGTAACTATTCAAAATGTTGGTGCAATTATTAACTCCAAATATGATGAATATGTTCCTTTGATATCTGCTGATGAAGGAGCTATGTATTTTACCTCAAGAAGACCTGAAAGTACTGGTAATAAGCTCGACCCAAATGGTAGATTTTTTGAAGACATTTATTATTCAAGAAAATCAGGCAGTTCTTGGGAAAAACCAATTCAAATGAAATTAGGAATAAATACTGAAACCAATGATGCTTGTGCAGGATTATCACCTGATGGACAATTATTATTTATTTTTAGAACCAATCCCGATTTATACTCAGGAAGTTTATACGAAAGCAGAATGGGTTTAGATGAATGGGAAACTCCTATTAAACTTCCAAATAACATAAATTCAGGTTTTGTTGAAACTAGTGCATCTATTACTGCAAACGACAAAATCATCTATTTTTCAAGCAATCGAGAAGGTGGTTTTGGAGGAAAAGATATTTATAAGGTAGAAAGACTTCCAAACGGAACATGGGGAAAAGCTCAAAATCTTGGGCCAACAATAAATACTGAACAGGATGAAGATGCACCTTTTATACATTCTGATGGAAAAACACTTTATTTCAGTTCTACCGGGCATCAAAACATGGGAGGATATGACATTTTTAAAACAAAGATTGACGAGAATGGTGTGTGGACGAATCCAGAAAACCTTGGGTATCCAATAAATACGGTAACCGATGATATTTTCTTTGTATTAGCAGCGGATGGCAAAATTGGTTATTATTCTTCTGCACAACAAGGTGGTTATGGTGGTCAAGACATTTATAAAGTGGTTTTAAAAGATGAATTTGAGCAACTTCAAGTTATAAAAGGGGAAGTTTATAGCGAGAGTGATTCCTCTCCAATATCAGCAAAAATTACATTAATTGAAAACGAAACCTCAAAAATTCAAGGTATTTATAAATCTAAAGAAGGTAGTGGAAAATTCATCATGCTTGTTGAACCTGAGAAAACATACAATTATGTAATTCAAGCAGAAGGCTATCATCCAAAAACAGAAGATTTAGTTTTCGATATTAAAAGTAGTAACCCAATCATTTTTAAATTACAAAAAAAATAATTGCTTCAACTAAGGTTAATACTGTCATTAATTCTTATTTGCTCATCCATTTTTGGATTTGCACAAGACATGCAATTTACTCAATTTAACGCTGCTCCTTTATATTTGAATCCCGGATTTACTGGTTCAACTATTGAACATCGTTTTATCGCAAATTATCGAAATCAATGGGCTGGAATTCCTGGTCATTACAACAACATGTTGTTTTCGTATGATTACAACCTTGCAGAATTTAATAGTGGAATAGGATTATTAGTTGGACAAGAACGAGCTGGCTCATCGCCTTTAACCACAACACAAATTGGTGCATTATACGCTTATCGATTTCAATTAAAAGATAAAGTTTGGGTTCAACCGGGAATAAAATTTAATTACGTCCGAACTGGTTTAGATTATTCCGACTTGGTTTTTAACGATCAACTTTATACCGATGGAGTTACAACCGAATCTTTTAGTTTAGAAAATACTTCATACTTAGACCTCGCTGCGGGAGTTTTATTATACAATGAAAAATTCTGGGGAGGATTTTCTTTTAACCACATCAATCAACCCAACCAATCGTTAACCAACAATGAGAGTCCTCTATACTTAAAATTTTCTGCTCATGGTGGATACAAATACACCTTAGCTGATGGAGAAAAAAGGAATAGTGCTAAATACTTTAATGTAGCTTTCCATTATAAAGCACAAAATAAATTCGACCAACTTGATTTAGGTTTATATTACACCCAAGAACCTTTTGTTTTTGGTGTTTGGTACAGAGGACTTCCTTTAATAAAGTCTTATGAAGGTGTTCTTAACAATGATGCAGTTGCAGTAATTCTAGGATATTCTTTTGTCGATTTAAACATGAGCATTGGCTATAGTTATGATGCTACCATTTCTAAATTAGCAGCAAACTCTTATGGCTCACATGAGATATCTTTAATTTACGAAATAGCTACAAAAAAGAAAAAAAGAAGAAAAGCAAAGTTTTTTGCTCCTTGTGCTAAATTTTAATTTATTCATGAAATAGCCACGTGCAAAAGTACACACCAACGAAGTTAGCAGCGAAACAATAAAAACAATAGAAATATTGAGCTAA
>CAYJMI010000066.1:0-18765 GCA_964371285.1 uncultured Vicingus sp.
GGGAGGGAGTTTTCCCTCCTTCGGAGGGGTTAGGGGAGGATTTGCTGTTTTCATTCTAGTTTATGAGTTTATATGGTTAGAAGTTTATGAGTTATAAAGCGTTTTTTAAAATTACTCCAAATTTATAGATGTCTTCGAAACTGTTGTATAGCGGAACAGGAGCTAAACGAATTACGTTTGGCTCTCTCCAATCAGTAATAACACCTTTATCTAATAATTTGTTAAATAAATCTTTTCCATATCCGTGAGCGACTATCGAAATTTGGCAACCACGTTCGTTCCAATTTCGTGGAGTAATAATTTCTAGTGATGGGTAATGGGTGATGGGTGGTGAGAGTTGGGTGATGAGTGATGAGTTGATATCGTCAATGATAAATTCTAAGTAACCTGATAACAAGCGTTGTTTTTTCAGTAATTTTTCCATGCCTATTTCATTAAAAATATCGATGGAAGCTTTGTGTGCTGCCATAGTTAATACGGGAGCGTTGCTCATTTGCCAAGCTTCGGCAGATTTCATGGGTTTAAACCCTTTTTCCATTAAAAAACGGGTTTCTTTTTCGTGACCCCACCAACCTGCAAAACGAGGTAATTCGGTATTGTTGCAATGTTTTTCGTTCACATAAATTCCAGAAACTCCACCAGGTCCGGAGTTTAAGTATTTGTATGAACACCAACAAGCAAAATCGACCTTCCAATCGTGTAATTTAAGCTCAATATTTCCAGCAGCATGAGCCAAATCGAAACCACAATAAGCACCTACTTTGTGTGCCGCTTCGGTAATGGTTTTCATATCAAACACTTGCCCAGTAAAGTAGTTTACACCGCCAATCATCACACAAGATAATGAACTTCCTGCTTCTTCAATGGCTTTTATAAAATCCTCGTTCCGTATTGTTTTTTCGTTTTTGCGAGGAGCAACTTCAATCAATGCTTCGTCAGGGTTAAATCCAGCACTTCGTATTTGCATTTCAAGGGTATATTGGTCGGACGGAAATGCTTTGGCTTCGCAAATTATTTTATAACGTTCTTTGGTTGGTCGGTAAAACGAAACCATTAACAAATTAAGGTTAACAGTAAGGTTGTTCATTACTACTACTTCTTTTGGTAAAGCTCCAACAATTTTAGCAATTGGTTCGGCAAATTGTTCGTGGTACGAAAACCAAGGGTTTTTTGCATGTAGATGTCCTTCTACTCCCCATCTTGCCCAATCATCTATCTCTTGATTAATATAATTCTTGGTGGATTTTGGTTGCAAACCCAATGAATTACCAGTAAAGTAGATAGTTTCTATTCCATTAATTACAGGAATATGAAATTTATTTCGATAGCTTTTTAATTCATCTTGCTCATCTAATTTTTGAGCAAATTCTAGAGAGTTTTGGTAATCCATTTAGTTTTATTTTTCGGATTGTAAATATACATACTCCACAAAAAACAATAGGAGTTCTTTTGTTTTTTTTATGTTGTTTAATATAAAATGTTAGAATTTTAAGATCAATTGTTCGGGTAACAACCGAAATGTCTTACGGTGTAAAGGTGTAATTCCTACTTGTCTGATTGCTTCTCGGTGGGCTTTTGTAGGATAACCTTTGTTGGTTTTCCAATCGTAAGTTGGAAATTCTAAATGGGCATTTTCCATAAAATCATCACGGTAAGTTTTAGCTAAAATAGAAGCGGCAGCAATCGATAAAAATTTACCGTCACCTTTAATGATACATTCGTGCAGAACTTTTTTGTAGGGTTTAAAGCGATTTCCATCAATAAGCAACAATTCAGGTTTAATAGTAAGTTGCTCAATGGCTCGGTGCATGGCTAAAAAGGAAGCATTTAAAATGTTTATTTTATCAATTTCGGTATTATCCACAACGCCAACAGCATAAGAAATGGCTTCTTTTTCGATTTCTATTCTGAGTAGTTTTCTTTTGGTTTCAGAAACTTGTTTTGAATCGTTAAGAATTTTGTTTTTGTAATCTCTTGGAAGGATAACTGCTGCAGCATACACCGGGCCAGCCAAACAACCTCTACCTGCTTCATCGCAACCAGCTTCTAGTAGTTTTTTTTGAAAATAGGGTTTTAGCATAAGTTGAAAGTTTGAAAGAAGTTTATAAGGTTAGAAGTTTATGAGGTTAGGAAATATTTTTTTCTCATATCAATTATTCATTGTCAACTGAATAGACTCCCACAACAAATCGGCAGTTTTTTGCCAGCTAAATTTTTTAGCTTGAATAAGACTTTTCTCCGATAAATTACCTCTTAAACAATGTTCATCATTCATTCTAATCATAGCATTGGCAATATCTTCAACCGAAAATGGGTCGACTAGCAAACCTGCATTTTCAACCACTTCGGGCATAGAGGTAACGTTTGAAGAGATTACTGGAGTTCCACAACTCATGGCTTCAACCAATGGAATTCCAAAACCTTCAAAAATAGGCACATAAGTTAAGGCATAAGCCGAAGCTGTTATTTTATAAAGTTCTTGCTCGGAAACTCTTCCTGCAAAAATAATATCGTTTTTAAAAAAAAGACTATTTAATGCGGCTTCAATTTCAGAAGTCCACCACATTTTTCGTCCAACTACAAGTAATTTTTTTGGCGTTTTGGTATTGGTTTTAAATTGTTCAAATGCTTTGAATAAGTTAATCAGGTTTTTTCGTGGATGAAGTGTACCTACAAACAAAAAGTAATCGTAACCATCGGTGTATTGTTCTTTAATTTTTGTTTGTTCACTTGTTGGAATTGGTATAAAATTTTCGTTGGGACCGTTGTAAACCACATCAATTTTATTTTCATCAATGTTATAAGTGGTGCAGATGTCTTTTTTTGAGAATTCAGAAACCGTTGCAATTCGAGTAGCTTGATGAGCAAATTTTGGGAAGTTGGTAAGGTAAAAATTTAGTACACTTTTAGGCAATTGTTCAGGATGATGCTCAAAATATATATCATGAATTACTGCTAAAGTTTTGGTTTTGGTTTTTAAAGGAAACATTCCGTCGGTAGCAACAAAAATATCTGGGTTAATTTTTGATAATTGTTTTTTTAGTGCGTACTGATACCAATAATTAAATAAATAGATATGTCGTGTAGGAGGTTTTATAACTATAGGAATGATATTTTTATTGAAAAGAAATTCTGGGTTAGGTGTTCTATCGAAAATGAAATAGAATTCAATTTCAGGATAACTCTTAACAAGTATTTTTAAAGTTTCGAGGGTAAACAATCCAATACCATCCATTTTATCTTTAATCAATAACCTGGTATTGAACGCTATTTTTTTCATTTCAATCAACTTTTAACAAAAGAAATTTTATGGGTAAGCGATAAAGTAATATTCATCACCTTTGTTGAAACAGTTAACAAATTCATTTTTCGAATAAGAAGTTTTGTTTTTTAACCAATTTTCTAGAGATGATATTTTTAATGCCGTTTTGTTAGTTAAAAAGTCAAAAAGGTTTTCTGGGCTACTGTTGTAAAAATCATTTGCTCCTAATCCAAATTCAAATACGATAACTGGCTTACATCTTAAAATAAGTTCTTTAGCACCTTTCAATACATCAAATTCTGCTCCCTCAACATCTATTTTAATAAAATTAATGTTAACTGTTTCAGGAATTACATCATCTAATTTTTTTAATTCAACATTTATTTCTTCAATTTCTGGATTACTAATTGCGTATTTTCTCTTTTTTATTCCACTGTATGCAGGGGCATTTTTCACAAATTGAAAACTTGTTGATCCATTAGTATTAGAAAGAGCAAAAGGTAAAATGCTAACTTGTTCTTTAAAATTCTCGGTTAGTTTCTTATAGAAAGAAGGAATTGGTTCAAAAGCAAAATGTTTTCCATCAGGTGATAACTCAATTATTTTAGTTAATATTTCTCCTTTATGGCAACCAACATCAATACAATTGGAATTGTGTTGGATGACTTTTTTCATTATTTGAATAGTAAGTCTGTCGTATTTTAAGTTTTTTGTAATATCTAAATGCAAAAAATTTAAAATGTTACGAATGATATTTTTTAGCGTATCCGTCAAAATAATTTATAATAATTCTTTCAAGGCTACGAAAGTAATAATCTTGATTTAGATATGAGTACTTTAGTTTAATAATATTACTTTTATCGTGATAAAAATTGTTAGTTTTTGCAACGTAAATTCTTAATAAATATCGCTTTATTAATGCTGCTTAATTTTTTAATTAAGCCTTTTTGGATTTTTGGCATAGACCGAACAGTTCAAAACATGGTCCCAAACCAAGATTACGGAATTTATTTTGCCATGTTTAACTTTTCCATGTTGTTCGGAATATTTTTAGATTTAGGATTAACCAATTACAACAACAAAAATATAGCTCAGAATAATCATATACTTTCGAAGTATTTTTCTGGATTACTTACTTTCAAGTTTTTACTTTCAATCTTTTATTTTGTTATAACATTTGTTGTTGGTTATGTTGTAGGATACGATTCAGATAGGTTTGTTTTATTGTTATTTTTATCAGTAAATCAATTTCTTATTTCCATGATATTATTTATGAGATCGAATATATCAGGACTTCAATTGTTTGCGATAGATAGTTTTCTTTCGGTTTTAGACAAAGTGTTGATGATTATTTTTTGTAGTATTTTGTTATGGGGAAACCTAATAACAGAACCTTTTGCAATTCTTCATTTCGTTTATGCTCAAACAATTGCATATATAATTACAACAGTAGTTGTTTTCTCAATTATCATTTTTAAAACAAAAGTATTTTCTTTTCAATTGAATTTTCCATTCCTATTGGTAACTCTGAAGCAAACTTTACCTTATGCTTTTTTAGTTTTAACCATGACTTTTTATTATCGTTTAGATGCTATTATGCTTGATTTAATGATTGTTGATGGAGAATATCAGGCGGCGATATACGCACAAGCTTATCGATTGCTCGATGCATCATCTCAAATCGGTGTTTTGTTTGCGGGATTATTGCTGCCAATGTTTGCAATGATGATAGCTAAAAAACAAAAATTAGACGATTTAGTAAAATTGTCATTCAGTTTGTTATTTATACCAGCCTCAATATTAGCCATATTTTGTTTTTTCTATGGAGATAATATCATTGATTTATTGTACGATAATTATTCACCATCTTCGTCTAATGTATTAAAGATTTTAATGTTTTGTTTTGTGGCAATAGCAGGTACTTATATATATGGAACCTTATTAACTTCGAATGGTAGTCTAAAACAATTAAATAGCATTGCAGTTATAGGATTATTTTTAAACTTGGTTTTGAATCTTGTTTTAATACCAATATATAAAGCAGAAGGCTCTGCTATTGCGAGTTTAATTACGCAATTCATTGTTTTTGTTGCACAAGTTATTATTTGTAACAAAATTTTTAATTTTTCTATTAACTACAACTATATCTTTAAAGTTGCATTATTTTTTAGTTTAATTAGTGTGCTTATTTTTGAATTAAAAAATTATAGTGTATCAATACCATTATCATTTTTAACCGTTATAATTATATCAGCTAGTACAATGTTTTTATTAAGAATAATTAGCCTGAAAGATTTAGTACAATTAATCAAAAATAGATAAAGTAATACTGATAGTTATCGGGACAATAAAAAATTGTACTTTTACGGGTCTAAAAAATAAGTGTAATACCGTATCAATTGAATAATCAGACCAATAGATCAAATAATTTGAAAATAGTTAGCCTAATTATCTCTAATAAAAAATTACTATTAATTGTTGGCATAACGGCATTAATCGTTTCATTAGTAATCTCTCTTTTTATAAAAGATAAATATAAATCAACAGTAATACTCTATCCAACTACCACCAACTCTATTTCTAAAGCTATAATTGCTGAAAATTTTTCGAATAAAGAAGATGTGTTGAAATTTGGAGAAGTAGAGGAGGCTGAGCAATTGTTACAAATTCTTAATTCAGATGAAATTAAACATCGAATTATAGAAAAATATAATCTACTCGAGCATTACAATATTGATGAAGATGAAGAATATAAATTCACAAAATTATACGAAGAATTTAACGACAACATTACCTTTAAACTAACTAAATATTTGGCAGTTGAAATTTCGGTTTTAGATTACAATGCTGATACAGCAGCTTTTATAGCCAATGATATTGCCGTTTTTATGGATTCGGTAAAAAATAGAATGCAAAAAGAAATATCGCTTCCGGCATTAAAAATAGTAGAACAAAGATATATAACCCAGTCAGCTTTTATTCAAGCCTTAGAAGATTCTTTAACTGCATTAAGATTATTAGGAGTTATCGATTATGAATCTCAGGCAGAACGATTAACTGAACAGCTAGGTATTGCAATTGTTCAAGGGAAAACTTCAGCAGCAAGTCAGTTAGAGGAACGTTTAAAAACCTTATCGAAATATGGTGGAGCTTATGTTTCAATTCGTGATCAATTAGAATATGAGAAAAAACAATTAACAATAATTCATTCAAAATATGAAGAAGCTAAAGTTGATGCTGAAAACGTTTTGCAACATAAATTTGTAGTAAACAATGCTTTTCCGGCTGAAAAGAAATTTTATCCAATTCGTTGGTTAATTGTATTAATCTCTACTGTATCTTCTATTGTTTTAACCTTATTTATTTTAGCAACAACAACCCCGATAAATATCGGGGTAAAAAACTTAACCTAATACTTATGTCAGATTTAGCAAGGATGAATAGCAATTTTTTTCAAATTGCACTAAAAAATAAAAAAACATTAATAATAGTTGGTGTTGTTTCGGCAATATTATCGATCGTTTTTTCATCACCAACATTCATTAAACCAAAGTATAAATCTCAAGCTATTGTTTACCCATCTAATTTGGGGGAATACTCTGAGGAAAGCCCTATTGAACAAATGATGCAATGGTTTGAATCTAGAACCATAAAAGAAAATCTTTTTAAAGAATATAACCTTGCTGAGCATTATGATATTAATCCAGCAGATAAATTAGCGGATTACTATTTAATGTTGGAATACGATGAAAATGTAGTTATTAGTGAAACGAAATATGAGTCTGCTCAGATTTCAGTTACAGACACTGATCCAGAACTCGCTTTTAGAATAGTAAACAGTATTATTGACAATCTAAATATAGTGATTAGAGAGGAGCATAAAAAAAGAGCTTTAGAGGAATTGAAACCAATTGAAAATGAGTTTAATAATGTAAAAAAAGAATTAGATTCTGTTGCAAATGAATTAAAAAAAATGAGAATTGATTACAATATTATAAATTATAGTTCTCAATCCGATCATATTGTTAGAGGATTTTTAAAAACTTTTGATGGAGCAAATTCTACAGTTGTAAATACACCTGAAATATTAAAATTAAAAAAGAATATTGAAGAAAAAGGAGGAGATTTTATTAATAATGAAAAACGTTTTTATTATTTAATTGATAGTTATAATTATTGGGATAATGAATTTAAAAAAGCAAATAGAAGCGTAAATCGAGTTATGACCTATACTAATATTGTAACTAAACCAGTCATCTCTTATAAAAAAGTTTATCCAATCCGTTGGTTAATTGTTTCATTAGCCACTTTTGGTGCTGTATTTTTTGCTTTTGTTATTATTTTATTTCAACAAAAAATTAAAAAATAACACTTGTTAAGTGCAATTAAACCATATTACATATATATACTAAGCTTTTTATTTATAGCTTTAAATAGTGTATTAATCATTAACGAATTTTACTATTTAGCCTTGTTGCCATTGGTATTGGCGATAGTTTTTCTAGCTTTTTTTGACGTAGAAAAACTCATGTGGTTTATTGTTTTTGCAACACCACTTTCACTTAATCTTGAAGAATTGGAATTGGGAGGAATAGGAATGTATTTACCTACCGAACCATTAATGTTTGGCGTAATGATACTTTTTTTTCTTAAAGTTATTTATGATAAAGGGTTTGATCAACGCATTTTAAGACACCCCGTTTCAATAGCTATTTTTATTCATCTTGCATGGTTATTGATAACCACTTTTACCAGCGAAATGCCTATTATTTCGTTAAAATTTTTAGTATCAAGACTTTGGTTTGTGGTGTGCTTTTATTTTATCGGAACTCAACTGTTTTTAAAAGTAAATAATTATAGAATTTTTTATTGGGCATACTTGATTCCTTTTGTTGGAGTAATTGTATATGCTTCTATTCGATTAGCAAGCCTTAATTTTGATGAAAAGGCGGCTCATTGGGTAATGGAACCATTTTATAAAGATCATACTTCTTATGGGGCTGTATTAGCCATGTTTTTACCAATTACATTTATTTTTATAGATAAATCAGAAAAATTTTATTTTCGTATTTTTTCGGTTGTTGTTTTAGGCGTTGTTTCGCTTGGAACCATTTTATCATACACTAGGGCTGCATGGCTCAGTTTGGCTGCTGCTTTAGTATTGTATTTTATTTACAAATATAAAATCAAATTTAAGTATCTATTAAATGTTGGAATAGTTGGAATAGCTCTTATAACTCTTAACTGGAATTCTTTAATTCTTGATTTAGAGCGAAATAATCAAGATTCATCGACTAAACTTTCTGAGCATGTCGAATCTATTTCAAATGTATCAAGTGACGCTTCAAATCTGGAGCGATTAAACAGATGGAATTCTGCATTTAAAATGTTTCAAGAACGACCAATTTTTGGGTGGGGACCAGGAACGTATGTTTTTCAGTATGCTCCTTTTCAATCTGCAAAAGATAAAACTATTATAAGTACAAATGTTGGTAACAATGGTAATGCACACAGCGAATATATTGGACCACTTGCAGAATCTGGTTTAATAGGAATGTTAACCGTACTTTTTTTGGTTGGAATGGTTTTTTACAAAGGCTCTAATCTTTATCATACCTTGCCAAAGGGAAAAATTAAAACGGTCGTTTTATGTACATTGTTAGGATTGTTCACTTACGTAATACATGGATTAATGAATAACTATTTGGATACGGATAAAGCATCAGTACCTTTTTGGGGATTTATTGCTTTAATTGTAGCTATAGATGTTTATCATAAAGATAAAATACTACTTGAATCGAATACCAAGTAAAGCAATATCATCAGCAAAATCTTCATTTCCCTTAAATAAATCAAGACGATTGAATAACTCAGTAATAATGGTTTCTACAGTGTTTTCTTTGTTTAATAAAATGATTTGTTTCAAAGGTTTAATTCCAAATTCCTCTTTATTGTCGTTTATTTGTTCATTAATTCCATCTGTATAACACATTAGGATTGAACTTGAAGGGATATAAATATTTTTTTCAGTAATAGAGGGAAGTTTATGAAACATTCCTAGAATGGTACAACCATCTTCCAGTTCAAGAAATTTATGACCGATAAGAAGTAGAGGAGGGTTATGACCAGCATTGATAAACTGAAGATTCTGAGTTTGAATATTATATTTTCCTATAAAAGCGGTGATAAATTTTTCTCTTTTTGCGGTTGCTAAAATGTTTTCATTAAGTTCTGTTATAAGTTCAGTTAAAGAAGTTGTTCGTTTTACTAAAGCTCTAAAACTAGCCTGAAAATTCGACATAATTAATGCAGCAGGAACACCTTTCCCAGAAACATCAGCAATACAAAAAGCTATTTCATCTCTGTTTAACTGAACAAAGTCGTAATAATCACCACCAACCATGTGATGAGGTTGATATTTTGCACTAACTTCAATATCATCATTATTAGGTAGTTCACTCGGAAAAAGCATGGTTTGCATCTCTGATGCTAACTCCATTTCTTTTTGAATGGATATTTGATGGATACTTTGTTTATATAATCGTTTGTTTTCTATAGCCACAATAATTATATTAGTAAAGGTTTGGATAAAAGTAAGGTGCTTAATAATTGGACTAACTTCTATTTTTTCGTCGGCAAAATCACCAATAAGTAAATAAGCCAATGGGTCTGATTTGTGAAAAACAGGAATAATAACATCAAAATCCTGTAAATTAGGGTTTAAAAGTGTGTGAGTACCAACAATTTCTTTTACAGGCAATAAATCAAGTTCGACATTAACTGATGAACATGAAGTACCTATACACAATTCTTGAATCCACTGATTATCATTAAAACTATAAAGCAACAACTTTCCAATGTTCAATTCATCAATTAAAACCTCTTTGTAGATTTTAAACAAATCAGCTTTAGGAATATTGTTGTTTATCCCTTTAGTAACTTCCAACAACTTGTTTATTTTAAATTTACCAAGTTGCAGTCTCTTTTTTATATTTTTAGAGGTTTTATTCATTCTTGTTTCTAGTTTCGGCATCTACGAAAGCCCCTCCTTCGGAAGGTTGGGGAGGCTTTTAAGTTGTTCAATAATATCAGGTATCTGTCTAATGTAAGCAAGTTCTTTGAATTTTTTTCGTGATTCTTCTGCTGGACTTCCAAAATAGGATTTGCCTGCTTCTAATGATTTAGTTATACCGGATTGAGCCATTACCACTACATTATCGCCAATGTGAATGTCGCTCGGAATACCTGCTTGTCCCCACAAAGTAACATTGTTACCAATTAGCGAACAACCTGCAATGCCAACTTGAGAGGCAATAATACACATTTCTCCAATTAGAGTATCATGCCCTACTTGAACATGATTATCAATTTTAGTATGTTTTCCTATCGTTGTAGCTCCTGTAACTCCTTTGTCAATAGTGGTGCAAACTCCAATTTCAACGTGGTCGTGTAAAATAACTTTACCACCAGAATTTAATCGTTCACGATGATCGCCTCTATTTTTATAATAAAATGCATGTCCGCCAATTACGCTATTGGCTTGTATAATCACATTATTTCCAATAATACAATTATCATAAATTACAACATTTGGAAACAGTAAACAGTTATCGCCAATTTTAACATTGTTACCAATAGTTACAGTTGAATGAATTTCACAATTTCTACCTATTTCAACTCGATCAGAAACTAAATTTTTGTTAAACTCAAAAGGGGAGAAGAAATTAATTAAAAAGTTAAAATCCCTGAAAGGGTCTTCCGAAAAAATTAATCCTTTTCCTTCAGGACAATCTACTTTTTGATTAATAATAACTGTTGTGGCTTTAGATTTCAACGCTTTTTCGTAATATTTTGGATGGTCTACAAAAACAATGTCGCCATGTTCTACTAAATGTATTTCATTGATTCCAGTTACAGAATGGTTTGCATTGCCAATAAACTCGCAATTAAGTAGTTTAGCAATATTTTCTAAAGTATTTGATGGAATTTTCATCGATTATATATTTTTTCTAAAGGTAATATTTTGTAGTTAAAAAAAAACCCTTTCTATATCATAGAAAGGGTTTTTTTTAATTTATTTTAAATCTAGTTTTCTGATTTATCTTTTTTTCTAAAATCATAAGTTAATGGAGCTGCAATAAAAATAGAAGAGTAAGTTCCAACTACGATACCAATTAATAAGGCGAAACAGAAACCTCTAATTACTTCACCACCAAAAATAAATATCATTAACAATACAAATATGGTTGTTAATGAGGTGTTGATGGTTCTACTTAATGTGCTATTTATCGCATCATTTACAAGTTCATTTTCAGGACGTTTTTTAAACGCACCTAAATATTCTCTAATTCTATCAAAAACAACCACGGTATCATTAATAGAGTAACCTACCACAGTTAAAATTGCTGCAATAAATGCTTGGTCAATTTCTAAAGAGAAAGGTAAAATACCATAAAAAATAGAGAAGATAGCTAAAGTAATAAGAACATCATGGAATAAAGCTATCAATGCACCTAAACCAAATTGCCATTTTTTAAACCTAAATAAGATATAAAGGAAAATAATAAATAACGAGAACAAAATTGACCAGAACGATGAAGTTTTAATATCGTTTGCAATGGTTGGACCAACTTTTTGCGAACTCATTACTTCGTATTTGGTGTTTAATGAATTTAAACCCTCATTTAATTTACCTTCAACAATTTCATCAGCATTTTCATCGTCACTATCAATTAAATAAGTAGTGGTAATTTTTACTTGGTTGTTATCACCATACGTTTTAGTTTCTGGTGAAACTCCAAATAGTTTTTCTAAACTTTTCGATGCATCTACAGTTGAAACTGGGGCATCAAATCTTACCACGTAAGAACGTCCACCTTTAAAATCGATACCTTGTTGTAAACCTCTTGTTGCAAGAGAACCAATGCCAATAACAATGATAATACCTGATAAAATGTAGAATTTTTTACGGTTGGCAATAAAATTAATTTTTGTATTTTTAAAAGCACCTTCGGTAAGTTTAGTTGAAAATTTCAACACTTTATTTTTATTTAATTGATATTCAAAAATCAATCGAGTAATAAATATGGCTGTAAATAAGGAGGTTAAAATACCAATCACCAATGTTTTAGCAAAACCTTCAACAGGGCCAGTTCCAAAGAACCATAATACAAAACCAGTAAGCAAGGTCGTTACGTTAGAGTCGATAATTGATGAGTAAGCAAACTTATAACCATCAGAAACAGCTAAACGAATACCTTTCCCTGCTCTTATTTCTTCCCGGATACGTTCAAAAATAAGAACATTAGCATCTACTGACATACCAATAGTTAAGATGATACCTGCAATACCAGGAAGTGTTAATGCAATTAATTGTGGCATGGATGCTAATATTCCAAAAATAAAAAACATGTTAGCCATTAAAGCAACTATTGAAGCAATACCAGCTTTAGAGTAGTAGAAAACCATGTAAGCAAAAACAACAAGTAAAGCTACAATAAAGGAGAACATCCCTTTATCTATAGATTCTTGCCCCAAAGTTGGTCCAACAACGTTTTCTTCAATAATTTTTGCAGGAGCTGGTAATTTACCAGCTTTTAAAATGTTGGCAATTAATTTAGCTTCTTCAATGTCAAAGTTACCTGATATGTTTGATTGACCACCAGCAATCTCACTTTGAACAGTCGGATAAGAATATACCAAATTATCAAGAGCTATAACTACCGATTTACCAATGTTATCAGCTGTAATTCTTCTCCATTTGTTAGCACCTTCACCATTCATGGTCATATCAATTCGTGGAGCACCACTAAATTGGTCAAATTGTTGAGAAGCATCTACAATTACATCACCTTCTAAAACAGCAGTACCTTCTCGGTTATCAACTTTAATAGCTAACAATTGTAAGAATTTTTTTTCATCATCATAAGGTTTTGCTGTCCATAAAAATTTAATACGAGGAGGAAACAACCCTTTAATTTCAGGTTTAGCTAAAAAGGCATTTACTTTACCAGTATCTTTAATAGCAACATAACCAACAACTGGTCCTTGCCCCGGAAAATATTGACCTTTTTCATCTTGAAAAATAGCTGGACGCATTACAGCAAACAATGGGTGTTCTTTGGCATATTCTTCAAATGATTTTTCTGCTTCTTTTGAAGTAGCTGAAGTGTCTTTTGTTTTATCGCCAGATTCAATTTTATCCAATAAAGAAGCTGTTTTTTTAGCAGTAGTATCAATTACTTCAGCTGTTGTGTTGGTATCAGCAACAACTGTTGAATCTGTAATTGTTGAATCTGTTGAAGAGGTAATTTTATTTGCAGTACCCAACAATTCGTCAGCTTGAGCCAACATTGGGTAGATTTCTTGGTTTTCGTAAGTTAACCAAAATTCTAATTTTGCTGTACCTTGTAACAACTGACGAACTCTTTCTTTGTTTTTTACACCAGGCAATTCAACCAAAATCCTATCCGAACCGGTTAATTTTTGAATATTTGGTTGAGCCGCACCAAATAAACCAATTCTGGTTCTTAATACGTTAAAAGAACGCTCAATGGCATCATCAGCTTCGACTTTAATAAAAGCTAAAACTTCTTCATTGGTAGCATTTGGCGATAGTTTTTCTTTGTTATCTAACGTGTAAAAAACAGAAGATAATTTGCCATTTGGGTTTTTCTTTAAATATTCTTCACCAAATAAAGTTACAAAATCGGCTTGAGTTTTTGTTTGCTCTTTTTTAGCATCAATAATGGCTTGATTGAAGGCGTTGTCTTTGCTAAACGATGATAAAGCTTTTACCACCTCGTCAATTTGAACTTCTAAAGTAACGTTCATACCGCCTTTTAAATCTAAACCAAGATTTAACATTTTAGTTCTTAACTCACCGTAAGTATAACCAATAACTGGGTAAACTTCTTCTGAAGAGATTGAATCTAAGTAGGCAAATTCTAAATCAGAATTTCCATTTGCGAACTCTTTTGCATCGCTTTCAACACTATTTGCAACAAATGTAAGCGATAATGAAAATAATGCTGCTATAGCAAATAATACTGTGAAAGTAGTTAATAATCCTTTGTTTTGCATGTTCTCTAATTATATAATATCTTAATTTTATAAGCCTGCAAATATAGAATTTCAAAAGATATTTACCAATATAAATGTTTAATTACTTTTATAAATACTCCTTAGCTAATAAATTCAGTATCTTTGGTCTGTTTTTAAGTACTTTTAATATGTTTCGTAATCTATTTTTTTTACTTTTTTTTACTTCATTTATCTTAAAACCATTATTGGCTCAAGATAATTTTGAACGAAATACAACTGTTCAGGTTTTTGATAAGTTGAATAATCAATATGCTCAACCATGGGTTGGAGGATTTAATCATATACAAGTTTCGGAAATTGATTTAAACTTAGATGGGATAAATGATTTATTTACGTTTGATAAGGCGGGAAATAAAATTTCAACATTTATTAATCAAGGCATTCCTTCTACCATAGCCTATACTTTTGCACCACAATATAAAGATAGTCTGCCAATTTTGCATGATTGGGTTCTTTTTCGAGATTACAATTGCGATGGAAAAATGGATATTTTCACTTATTCTTCAGGTGGAGCAGCAGTATATAAAAACAGTTCACAAACACAATTGAGTTTTGAGTTGGTGACCAATTTGGTGTATTCTGATTTTTTGCCTGATGATGGATTAAATAATCCAATAAATTTATACATCAGTTCAACGGATATACCGGCAATTGATGATATTGATGGAGATGGTGATTTAGATGTTTTAACCTTTTCCATTTTAGGTACGTATGTAGAATATCATAAAAATTTATCGGTAGAAAATTATGGCACCTGTGATAGTTTGGTTTTTAAATTGGCAAATAAATGCTGGGGTTATTTTGCTGAAAATTTATCTAATAATAGCGTAACACTTAACGATACTTGTAGCTTTAATATTACAAATCCACAACGATTGGAGTTGATGAATAGTCAAATAGAACAGGATAGTTACGTTAAGAAAAAACACAGTGGCTCAACCTTATTAACCTTAGATTTAGACAACAACAATTCAAAAGAACTTGTTTTAGGCGATGTTTCGTTTAATAATTTAACGGCTCTCTACAATGCCGATAATACGCCAAACTTTACGGCATCTTATATGAATTTTGAAGACCAAAATTTTCCATCAAACAACAGCTCAACTATTGCAGTTGATATGGATATTTTTCCTGCTGGATATTACATAGATGTGAATAATGATAATGTAAAAGATTTATTGGTAACCAATAATTGTTATGCCGGTTGCGAAAACTCAAAAAGTGTATGGTTGTATTTGAATAATGGGACAACCTCATTGCCTGATTTTAACTTTCAGCAAACCAACTTTTTGCAACAAGATATGATTGAATTTGGAGAACGAACACATCCTGTTTTTTTTGATTATGATGGTGATGGTTTACAAGATGTAATCGTTAGTAATTATGGTAAATACGATAAATCGGTTTCGTTGCTCTATACTTCAGGCTTGTCCCTTTATCATAATATAGGAACTACCATGACTCCAATTTATAAATTACTCGATGAAGATTTTGCAGGGTTATCCACTATTAATTTAGATTTGGTTGGAAACAAACCAGTTTTAGGAATTCATTCGACTTTTGGTGATTTAGATAATGATGGTGATGAAGATATGATGATTGGCGATTATTTTGGAAACTTACATTATTTTACCAATACTGCTGGAGTAAGTAGTCCAGCGAATTTTGTATTAAATCAACCAAAATACCAATCGATTGACGTTGGAAATTTTGCTGCACCACAATTAGTTGATTTAAACAGAGATGGAAAGTTGGACATGGTTATTGGTAAAGAAAATGGTTATTTTACTTATTACGAAAATACAGGAACGTTAACTGTACCAAGCTTTGCAAAAATTACAGATTCATTAGGTAGAGTTTCCACCAAACATCCTATGTTTTACCAAGGAAATAGTGTGCCTTGTGTTATTGATGATAGTGGTTCTTATAAAATGTTTGCAGGTTCTTCAAGTGGTAATATTTTTAGATTTGGGAATATTGATGGCAATTTATCAGGAATATTTACCCGATTAGATACTAATTTTTTAAACATCAACGAAGGCACCAATTCATGTGTAACTATAGCCAATGTAAGTGGTAGCTCATATTTAGATATGATTGTAGGTAATCAAGCTGGAGGTGTTGCTTTTTTTGAAGGAAAACAAGCAGTTATTTCTGTCGAAGAAATTAATCTATGGTCTAACATCAACATTTATCCCAACCCGACAAAAAATAATGTTTCTATCCATTTGGGTAACAACTCAATAAGTAATGCAACAATAGAATTGATTGATTTATTGGGTAAAACATTCATCCATCAAGAGGTTCGTAAACCTATTGAAAACATTAATTTATTAGCCATTCCTCAAGGCATATATTTGTTAAAATTTACCAATAAAGTAGGAAGCAAAGTGTTTAAATTGGTTAAAAATTAATAAACCGATGAATTTTACTTTAAGAAAATGGAATAGCGATGATTTAAGCAGTTTGGTAAAGTATGCCAACAATTATAACATTGCCAAAAACTTAACCAATTTATTTCCGCATCCTTATACTATTGAGCATGGTAAAGCTTTTATTGAAAAAGCAAATTCAAGTAATACTCACCTGATTTTAGCTATTGATATAAATGGGGAGGCTATTGGTGGAATTGGATTACATCCTCAAACCGATATACATATAAAGAATGCCGAATTAGGTTATTGGTTGGCTGAACCTTTTTGGGGTAACGGAATTATAACTTCTGCCATAAAACAAATAGTGGAAAAAGGATTTAAGGAGCTGGATATTGAACGAATTTTTGCTCGCCCATTTGGAACTAACATTGGTTCTCAAAAAGTTTTAGAAAAAGCTGGTTTCAATTTAGAAGCCAGATTAGAAAAAACCATTTTAAAAAATGGCAAATACCTTGATGAACTTATTTATGCCGTTCGAAAAAATTAGTCACAGTTATTTTACGATTTCTTTAATAACTACATAAGTTCCCATACGGCTTTGAGCGTACGCAGGGTCGTCACTGCAATGGTCCCACATTCCTTCTTTGATTTCCATTTTAATTTTGATTCCTGAATTAATGAAAGGTTTTAGTTCTTCAAGAGTTACATTACTTTCACAGATTTTAATGAAATAATCCTGAATAGAACATTGTAAATACAACTCTTTATATTCGGTTATCTTACCACCTTTATTTACAAATTCTTTTTCGACTAATACACATGTAGTGTAAGGTGAATTTGGGTCTTTAACTTTTAATGGGGTACTAGTTATTTCGGGTGTTTTACAAGAAATTAAGAAAAGTATAACAATCAACAAAAAAATATTTTTCATCTGCGGGTATTTATGGTTTAAAAATGCCCGATGTTTTAATCTGTTTTTTTCCTTTTTCGTTGTCCACGTAACTAAAAGTAGAAACCCACAAATCCAACTCTATTTCCCATGTATTATCAGATAAAAGTTTACCTTTTAAGTAACCCTTAAATGGTTTGTCACCGCTGATATCATTCAAACCATCAGTAAAACTATAATTAAGTTTAACAACACTTAATTCTTCATTGTTATATTCAAACGAATCGGTATAATTTTGAATAACTATTGATAAATTGGTTTCGCTAGAATTAGAACCAAATGAGGAATTATTGTAATTTTTTAAGGTTTGTGTAAATACGATATAATTATCGGTTTGGCTGTATGAGTTAATTATTTCGGACTCTTTATTTTCTGGAGAGCTAGTTGAATGGCTTTCTTCATTTATTTCAGAAACTTCTGTACTATCTATTTCTTCTTTAAAATGCTCAATGTATTTACATGCGGCACTTTTATAAATAATTAATTCGTAGTGTCCAGTTATAGTTGCTCCAATATTTTGAACTTTATAGGTGGTATCGTTTATCCATTTTGCTTTTGGATTATTCATTTTACCAATTATTTCAATTTCTGAATTAATTTTTTTGGTAATAATTTCACCAGTATTATAAACTACAGAATATCCCCAAAAATAACCTTCCTTTAGATTGATATTAATTTGCCAACTTCCATCGGGGCTTACATTTTCAGCATAAATTACACTATCTTTTTTCGTTGTTATTGTTTCTGAAATTTCTTTTGTATCACCATTGTTTTTGTCACCGAAAAAATCGTTATTGGTCAAGTCGCCGCATGCCAGCAAAAGAAAAAAAGCGAAGAAATAAAGTAATTGTCTCATTTGATTTATAAACCAAAGTTAGTGCCTATTTATCAATACGTAAACTTATTTATTTAGTTTTTTTAATAAACTTTATTTTATTGATAAAAATTTGTGTGGGGACTCAATTTTTGATTTATAATATTATGACGAATGGAAATTATACCGCTACCAAATAGAATTTCGGAAAATATCTAGCATTTTGATTGCGGTATAACTCATACTAACCATCTTTTCTCCC
>CAYJMI010000067.1:0-18594 GCA_964371285.1 uncultured Vicingus sp.
TGCAGGGGGTGGTGAAAATGCTCACAACGCTGGAGGTGGTGTTGTTGGAAATGCTGGTACAAATGCTTGGAATAACGGTGTTGGAAATCCAGATATTAGTTCAGCTAACTATATTACTGCTTGGAATTTGGAAACAAGTATTACTGGTTTAACATCTGCAACAGTTTCATCTGGAGGAGGAAGAGGTGGTTATTCATATTTAAACAATGATAGGAATGAATTAACCGTTCCACCTGGAGACCCATTATGGGGTAGTTCCAAACGTGAGGCTGTTGGAGGTTTAGGTGGTCGTCCTTTAGATTATTCTACCGGTAGAATTTTTATGGGAGGAGCTGGTGGTGCTGGTGAAGGAAATAATAACCAAGCAGGTAATGGTGGAAACGCAGGAGGAATGGTTTTTCTTAAATGTTATGATGTAATAACTGGTGATGGTGATATCATTTCAAACGGTGTTGCTGGTGGTAATTCGTTTGGGACTGCTTCATTCGGTCAATTAGCTGGAAAAGATGGCTGTGGTGGTGGTGGTGCCGGAGGTACTATTATTTTACAAACGACATCAACAGTATCGTTAACTGGTCAAATTGTTGCCAATGGTGGTGATGGTGGTAACCAAATATTAACAGCTAATTTTGTAGCCATTACTGAAGGCGAAGGTCCTGGTGGTAGTGGTGGTGGTGGATACATTGCTATTTCGGCAGGAACTCCTACCAGAGTGGCAAGCGGAGGAATTAACGGTGTAACCAATAGTCCTTATGTTTCAAATTTTGAACCAAATGGTGCAACAATGGGCGGTGTTGGTCTTACAAACGAAACCATTTCGACGTTTGATTTAATTGCTAATGATGAAACGATTTGTCCAAATACTATTGCAACTTTAACAGCTTCAATTTCAGGAACTACACCTGTTGGAGCAACTATTGAATGGTATGACGCTGAATTTAATGGTAATTTATTACAAACAGGAAACTCATATACTACTCCTATCCTCGCTGTTCAAACTACTTATTATGTAAAAACTTGTCCAGGAACAATTACTGTACCCGTTACCGTATTTATTGATGTATGTGGTATTCCTCCTATTCCTAGCTTTAGTAGCTCTGATACTACTTTTTGTGTTGGAAGCTGTATTGATTTTACTGACCTCAGTACCAATACCCCATCAGGATGGACATGGTATTTCTTTGGGTCTGATTCGTTAACTTCTAATGTACAAAATCCAACAAACATTTGTTACAATACAGCAGGTACTTTTGATGTGGCTTTGGTTTCTTCAAATCCAGCTGGATCCGATTCATTATTTATGGCAGATTTTATTACTGTTAATGCTTTACCAATTATAGTTACAAGTCCTGATACTGCTATTTGCATTGGCGATACTGTTCAATTATCGGCTACTGGTGGTACTACCTATTTATGGGATAATGGTTTAGGTGCAGGAGCCAACCAAACAGACACTCCAATAATAAATACTACTTATACTGTTTATGTAACAAACGTAGATTTATGTTTAGATTCAGCTCAAATAAATGTTACCATAAATAATCTACCCACTATTATTGCAAGTATTGATACTACCATCTGCACAGGTGATGTAGTAAATTTATCTGCTAATGGCGGTGTAAGTTATGTTTGGGATAATGGTTTAGGTGCAGGACAAAATCAAACACCTACTCCACTTGTAAATACTACTTATATTGTTGTTGGAACCGATGCCAATGGTTGTAAAAATTCTGACCAAGTGATTGTTACTGTTGGAACTTGCGGATTACCACCAGTTTCAAGTTTTAGTGCTTCGGATAGTAGTATTTGTTTAGGCAGTTGTTTAAGTTTTTCTGATTTATCTGCAAACTTACCTACAAGTTGGATATGGTATTTCTTTGGTTCTGACACATTAACTTCTAATACTCAAAACCCAACAAATATTTGTTACAATACCGCTGGAGCTTTTGATGTGGCTTTAGTTACATCCAACGCTTTTGGTTCAGATTCTTTATATCTACCAAACTTTATTACTGTATTCGATTTACCGGTTGTAACCACTTCTATTGATACAACTGTTTGTATAGGTAGCACTGCCAACATATCCGCCAACGGTGCAAGCACTTATGTATGGGACAATGGTTTAGGAGCTGGGCAAAATCAAACTCCCACTCCACTTGTACCTACTACTTTCACGGTTACTGGTACAGATATAAATGGTTGTATTAATACCGCATCAGTAGATGTTAATCTGTTTAGTTTACCCATTATTAATACCAGCCCTGATACTACAGTTTGTATTGGTGATACTGTTAAATTAAAAGCTGATGGAGCTTTTACATATCTTTGGGATAATGGATTAGGAAATATACAAAATCCAATAGCTACACCTACTGTACCAACTGTTTATACGGTTGTCGGAACGGATTCCAATGGTTGTGTAGCTTCCACTTCAGTTCAAGTTAGTATTAACAGTTTACCAATAATTGTTGCAAGTAATGATGTTACTATTTGTTTAGGAGATACCACCACTATTTCTGCATCGGGTGGATTTGCTTACAGTTGGGACAATGGCTTAAGCCCTACCCCAAGCATTAATCCAAACGAAATTATTTTCCCTACTGTTACAACTACCTATACTGTTCTTGCTGCTGATATGAATGGCTGTAGAAATTCTGATCAAGTTACGGTTAGTGTAATAAGTTGTAATCCTCCAATAGCAAATTTAATTGCTTCAGATACGCTAATATGTATAAATGATTGTATAGATTTTACCGATTTAACAACCAATTCTCCTGATAATTGGACGTGGTATTTCTTTGGTTCAAACACTTTAAACTCAACTACACAAAGCCCAACCAATATTTGTTACGATTCAGTTGGAAGTTTTGATGTAGCCCTTGTAGTAAGTAATGCTTTTGGTTCAGATTCATTATTTATTGCAAATTATGTTACTGTTGATTCTTGTATTATTCCTCCCACTCCTATTGTTCCTCCTACAATTACTCCAGTTGTAGTTGTTCCAAATGTGTTTAGCCCAAATGGTGATGGACAAAATGATTTATTTAAAATTGATGGTATTGGAATTAAAACTGTTGCTCTAAAAATTTATAACCGTTGGGGGCAATCTGTATTTGAAACTACTCAATTTAATGAAGGTTGGAACGGTAGAACAAATTCTGGCGATGAAGTGCCTGAAGGAACCTATTTCTTCATTGTTGACATTGAAACCACTACCGACATAGAAACTCACACTGGGTCGTTAACTTTGATTAGGTAATGGCTTAAAACACACAAAACTGACAAAAAAACGACCGTTTATGAAATAAACAAACTTTTTGTTTATTATATCGTTCAAATAACCTAAATTGGTAACTCAATTCTAACACAATAGGTTATGAAAAAACTTTTCCTTTTTATTATTGCATTAAGTCTTTCTTTTTGCAGCTTTTCGCAAGCTGTTTTTCAGATTATTTCAAACAGCTGTGATTCCAATGTAATTGGTAATTATGCTTTTACACTTTCGGACACTAGTGATGCATGGAATACGCCAGATATGAGTAATCCATCCAATGCTGTACAAGGTTGTTTGGTTTATATTAATGATGGTACACCAGGTACTACTCCAGGAGGAAATGGAACCCCTCCACTCTATGTTCCTTATTATACTTTAGGTTGCGATAGCTCTGGCAACGCATCCCAAAATTTGACAGGTAAAATAGCCGTAATTTATAGAAGTACTTGTTCTTTTGATTTTAAGGCATATAATGCCCAAATAAGAGGTGCAATTGGGGTTATAATAATTAATTATGAAGATAGTTTAATAAATATGTTAGCAAACAGTTTAGGAAGTAATGTAAATATTCCTGTTATTATGTTGAACAGAACTGATGGTGATTTGATAAGTGCATGTTTGGATACAGTATGTAATGGAGTAGAGGGTTTTATTGGAAAATATGCTTCTACAGGCATTTCTAACGCTTTAGAAAAAGAAAAATTACTTCCCTACCCCAACCCAACTACCAATTCGTTAACGATTCCTATTCGCAAAGTAATAGTAGGAAATGTATTGGTTGAAGTATTTGATTTGGCAGGTAAATTGGTATGGTCTGAAAACAAAATTATAAGTAACGAACCACTAAAAGTAAATGTGGCAAGCATTAAAAATGGAGCTTATCTGTTTAACCTTACATTTACTGATGGGACAAAAGATGTGTTTAAAATTTCGGTAAATCGATAAATCATTAATTTTACCTTTTATAGTTACTGATATTTATCATTTTTTTTATTCTAAAAATGTTTAAATTCGTAGTAAAATTATGTTATGCAACATCAAATTAATGTTCGAATAAAACAAGAACTTAAGAGAAATCCTGAATGATTGATTAAATTTCAAATTATCAATTATTAATTTTACATTATCAATTTTCAATTAATTTATGCCAAGATATCACTCATTAGGTAACATTCCTCACAAACGACACACGGTTTTTAAAAGTCCTGTAGGTAAATTTTATTACGAAGAACTTTTTGGAACAGTGGGTTTTGATGGCATGTCGTCGTTATTATATCATACTCAACGACCTACTCAAGTTAAAGAGGTATTAAAATCCTATTCGGTTGCACCAGTAGCGGCAATTGAAAAAAATATGAAATCGATTAGTTTAAAAGGCTTTGATTTACCTGCTAAAAACGATTTTTTAGAAAGCAGAGTTCCTGTGTTGTTTAATTCCGATTGTAGTATTGTTTTAGCTGCACCAAAAAAATCGCTAACCGATTATTTTTATAAAAATACCGATTCGGACGAGGTTATTTTTGTACATAAAGGTTCTGGTAAATTAAAAACTCAACTAGGAAACATTGATTTTGAATATGGCGATTATTTGGTTATTCCCCGAGGAATGATTTACCAAATTACTTTTGACACCGAAGACAATCGTTTATTTATTGTTGAATCGAAACACCCCGTTTATACGCCAAAAAGTTACCGGAACTATTTTGGTCAACATTTAGAACACGCTCCTTTTTGCGAAAGAGACATTCATCCGCCTTATGAACTAGAAACACACGATGAAAATGGGGAGTTTATTGTTAAAGTAAAAAAACAAGACATGATGCATGAATATGTTTATGCAGCACATCCATTTAGTGTGGTAGGTTGGGATGGCTATAATTTTCCTTATAAATTTTCTATTCACGATTTTGAGCCTATTACAGGAAGGGTACATTTACCACCTCCAATTCATCAAACTTTTGAAACTGCTGCATTTGTAATTTGTTCATTTGTTCCTCGTTTGTACGATTATCATCCTCAAGCTATTCCTGCACCTTACCATCACAGTAATATTGATGCTGATGAGGTGTTGTACTACGTTGATGGCGATTTTATGAGTAGAAATAGCATCGAAAAAGGACAAATAACTTTACATCCAGCGGGTATTCCTCATGGTCCACACCCTGGTGCAATGGAACGTAGTATTGGACAAAAAGAAACTCAAGAATTAGCTGTTATGGTGGATACTTTTAAACCATTAATGGTAACACAACAAGCTTTAGACATACAAGATGGAACTTATTTTCAATCTTGGTTAGAGCATTAATTATTAATCTCGTCATTGCGAACGAGTCCCGAAAGCTTTCGGGAGAATGAAGCAATCTCATTCAATATAAAGATTGCTTCGTTCCTCGCAATGACGAAAAGAACTAAACAAAATGAAAAATATAAAAAACGTAGAATACGGATTAGAAAAAATATTTGAAGGAGCACAAGACTTTCTTCCATTGTTAGGCACTGATTATGTGGAGTTTTATGTAGGAAATGCAAAACAATCGGCACATTTTTACAAAACTGCTTTTGGTTTTCAATCGCATGCATACAAAGGTTTAGAAACAGGTTGCAAAGAATATGCTTCGTATGTATTAAAACAAGATAAAATCCGATTGGTTTTAACTACACCATTAAATTCAAACTCTCCAATTAACCAACATTTAGCTAAACACGGTGATGGTGTTAAAGTAATTGCTTTATGGGTGGAAGATGCTAAAAAAGCGTGGGAAGAAACCACCAAAAGAGGAGCAAAATCATTTATGGCTCCAACCATTGAAAAAGACGAGTTTGGCGAAGTGGTTCGTTCTGGTATTTATACTTATGGCGAAACTGTTCACATTTTTGTTGAACGTAAAAACTACAACGGTGTATTTTTACCGGGTTATCAAAAATGGGAATCAACTTACAATCCAACACCAGTTGGTTTAAAATTTATCGACCACATGGTTGGTAATGTGGGTTGGGGAGAAATGAACCAATGGGTAAAATGGTACGAAGACATCATGGGTTTTGTCAATTTTTTATCGTTCGACGACAAACAAATTCATACTGAATATTCTGCTTTAATGAGTAAAGTAATGAGTAACGGTAATGGTAGAATTAAATTTCCGATAAACGAACCTGCAAAAGGCAAGAAAAAATCGCAAATTGAAGAATATTTAGATTTTTATGAAGGACCAGGTGCACAACACATTGCTGTGGCAACAAATGATATTATTAGTACCGTTACCGAATTAAGAGCCAGAGGAGTTGAGTTTTTATCGGCTCCACCTCACGAATATTATTTGGATATACCCAACAGATTGGGCAAACACATGCAAATGATGAAAGAAGATATTGCTGTTTTAGAAAAATTAAGTATTTTAGTCGACGCAGACGAGGAAGGATATTTACTACAAATATTTACCAAACCTGTAGAAGACAGACCAACATTGTTTTTTGAAGTTATACAACGCATGGGAGCACAAGGTTTTGGTGCTGGTAATTTTAAAGCATTGTTTGAATCTATCGAACGAGAACAAGAAAAAAGAGGTACACTTTAATTATAAACTATTTTAAATTTAAACCAAACGATTATGAATAAAAATAAATTAATAGCACTGGTAATTATAGCGATTATCATATTGCTACCCTTTCGTTCAGCATATATTACTTTTACTGTAGAAAGCCGGTTGTTACAATCTTTATCTATGGCTGTAACCATTATTGGTGCTTGTATTGCCATTATCATGTACAATAAAGGTGCTGAACAATCAAATCATCATTGATTTAGAAAAATTTTTCAATAAAAAAGCCCCATGCTAAAGCGTGGGGCTTTTAATTTTTTGATTTTGTAAATTATTTTACAACTTCAGCTAAAGCTTTACCAGCTTTAAATTTAGCAACTTTTTTAGCAGCTATTTTGATTTCTTTACCAGTTTGTGGATTTCTTCCAGTTCTAGCAGCTCTTTTAGAGATTGAAAAAGTACCAAATCCGATTAACTGTACTGCATCACCTTTTTTTAATGATTTAGATACTGCTCCTACAAATGCATTTAAAGCACTTCCAGCGTCAGCTTTAGTTAATCCAGCTTCTTTAGCCATTGCATCAATTAATTCACCTTTGTTCATGTTTTAATTTTTTAAATTATTAATAATGTTATCTAATCAAATATAGGAGTTTTACAAAGTCAATGAACACAAGGCTCCAATAGTTATTAACAAGCTATCAACATTGATTTTACTACTACTTGGCCACCTCAACTATTAAATTTTCTAAACCCAATACCGTATTTTCAAAAATCGATTTTGATTCGATTAATAGTTCGTTCAAATCTTTATACCTGTTTGAAAAATGACCGATAATCAGCGACTTAGCATTTGCTTTTTGGGCTACCTCTGCTGCCTGCTTTTCTGTGCTGTGATAAGTAGTTGTGGCTCTTTTGCTATCTATTTCCAAGAATGTAGCTTCGTGATAAAGGACATCAACGTCTTTTATTTGAGCAATTATTCTTTCATTAAATTTAGTATCTGAGCAATAAGCATAGCTAAAAGATGGCTCAGGATGGAAGGTTAGCATTTCATTCTTGATAATTTTACCTGTTTCTGGAAAACAAAAATCTTCGCCATTTTTTAATTTATTTAAGGCATATTTTGGAACTCCCTGCTTTCTTACTTCATCTACATTAATTATTCTGGGTTTTGTTTTTTCTTTAAACAAAAAACCTGTACACGGAATTCGGTGATCTAATAAAATGGTTGAAACCGTAATTTGGTCGTTTTCAAATAAAACAACAGATTCATTGGTTTGAGTTTCATGAAAAATCAACGAATATTTTAACGTGCTATGAGAATATGACAAGTGCATATCAATAATCTCTTTTAACTGTTTTGGACCATATACATTTAAAGGCAATGTTCTACCTAACAAATGCATGGTTTGCAACAATCCCAGTAAACCTAAATAATGGTCACCATGTAAGTGGCTAATAAAAATATGGTGGAGACGTTGGAATTTTATTTTATGCTCTCTTAACCTAAGCTGCGTTCCTTCGCCACAATCAACTAAATAGTATTGTTCGTTAATGTTTACTAGCTGGGCACTTGGATTCCTGTTTATAGTTGGTGATGCTGATGCACTTCCTAATATTAAAACGCTAAACTTAATCATCAAAATCTTCTGAACCTAAATCTCGCTCAAGTTCTTCCATAAATAAAAAATCGATGGCTTCTGGTAATGTAGGTGTGGTGGTTATTATAGTATCTAATTGTGATATTTTTAGTAATTTTTCTACCATGGGTTGTATTCCACAAACAATGAATGAACCTTTTGATTCTTTACAAACTCTATTACCAATTAATAATGCACTTAGTCCTGAAGAATCGCAATATTTAACGGCACTTAAATCTAGTAAAATATTTTTATCGCCTTGTTTATTAATCAACACAAAATCAGCTTTCAATTCTGGTGATAGTATAGCATCTAACTTATCGGTTGTAATGGTAACCAGTGAATAATTATCATATTTTTTTGTAGTAAAATTCATTTGATAGTAATTTGATTACCAACAAATGTATAAAAAGTATTCTTATTTAACAATTTTCTAGTTTTTAGTTTAGAGTTTAGAGTTTTTGGTTTACTGAAAACTTTAAACTCTAAACTAGAAACTGTGAACTATTCCTTTTCATCTTGATACGCCAAAATAATTTTTTTAACCAATTCGTGTCGTATTACATCTTTCTCATCAAACCGTACCATGCCTATTCCTTTTACTTTACCGAGTAAATTTATGGCTTGAGTTAATCCAGATTGTTGGTTTCTTGGTAAATCAATTTGAGTTTCATCGCCATTAATAATAAACTTTGCCGTTTTTCCCATTCTGGTTAAAAACATTTTAAACTGGCTTTTAGTTGCATTTTGGGCTTCGTCTAAAATTACAAAAGCTTTATCCAACGTTCTTCCACGCATAAAAGCCAAAGGTGCAATTTGTATGGTTCCATCCTCAAGCATTTCTTTTAGTTTTTCAGCGGGAATCATATCTCGCAAAGCATCATATAATGGTTGTAAATACGGATCGAGTTTTTCTTTTAAATCGCCAGGCAAAAATCCTAAATGTTCCCCTGCTTCAACTGCCGGACGGGTTAAAATTATTCTTCTCACTTCTTTGTTTTTTAATGCTCTTACAGCTAAAGCTACTGCAGTATATGATTTACCAGTTCCAGCGGGGCCAACGGCAAAAACCATGTCATTTTTTTCACTTAACTCCACAAACTTGCGTTGATTGGCTGTTTTAGCTTTTACAATTAAACCCGAATTTCCAAAAACCAACACATCATCATCATGTTTTAAGGTTTTACTTTCGCCCTCAATTTCTTCATCCATGAGTCGTTCGATATTATTCTCCGTAAGTTGTTTGTATTTTAACAAATGGGCAATTAGCAATGCTATTTTAAGCTCAAATAATTTTATTTCACCCTCCTCGCCTATTGCTTTTAATGTTTCACCCCTTGAAACAACTTTTAGTTTTGGAAAATAAGTTTTTATTAAACTTAATTTGGCTTCGTTTACACCAAATAATTCAACAGGATTTATTCCTGAAATTTCTATGATTTTTTCGTTCAAATGATATAATTTTAATTGATAACTTTGGTTAATATATTAGGATACGTTAAATATCAAAATTTAGATTCAAAATGATGATACTTACACCTATTAATTATCAACAATTTTAAAGTAAATGCCAATAATAACATTAACAACAGATTTAGGATTAAAAGATTTTTATGTTGGTTCATTGAAAGGAACAATATTAAATCAGTTAGCTGATGTTACTATTGTTGACATATCTCACAACATTCCTCTTTACGATTATTCAAAAGCGGCATTTATTGTTCGTAATTGTTACCTAGATTTCCCACTAGGAACCATACATATTATCGGCTTAAATCCTGAAATTGACTCCGAATCGGTTCATGTAGCCATTTTTTATAATGGACATTATTTTATTGGTGCTGATAATGGGATGTTTTCCTTAATATTTGACTCCACACCTGACAAAATTGTTGAGCTTAGCATAAATCAAGATACCGATAAAATTACTTTCCCTACTAGAGATGTTTTTTGTAAAGCTGCTTGCCACATTGCTAGAGGTGGAACTCTTGAAGTACTTGGAAAAATTAAAAATGAACTGAATATTAGAACTCTTTTTCAGGCAACTACCGTAAATAATCTTATTAAGGGAATGATTAGCTATGTTGATCATTACGGAAATGTACACACTAATATTTCTGAAACTCTTTTTAAATCGTTTGGAAAAGATAGAAAATTTACCATTTATTTGAGAAGCTCATCTTATGAAATAAATGAAATTTCTAAAACCTACAACCAAACGTACGAAGGAGGTATTGTTGCATTTTTTAGCACCACTGGAAATATAGAAGTTGCCTTAAATAAAGGAAATGCCAATAAAATACTTGGTTTAGAGGTAATGGATTTAATAAGTATTGAATTTTATGATTAGAATTGTTAAAATGACGTTTAGCCCTGAAAATGTGGGTGCTTTTTTAGAAAATTTTAACTCCAATAAAGTTCACATCCGAAATTTTGAAGGTGTTGAACATTTAGAATTACTCCGAGATAAAAATAATCCCAACATCTTTTTTACCTACAGTTATTGGAAATCGGAAGAAGATTTGGAAAAGTATCGTGTTTCTGATTTATTTAAAAGTGTTTGGGGGGTAACTAAACCATTGTTTAGTGCTGATGCCGAAGCTTGGAGTGTAGATAGTTTATACAACATAAACCCGAATTAATCCATTATGCAAACACAACGCTCCTTATTTCTACAACACGTTGCACAAACCAGCGATTTTCCGCTTTGTTTAGAAATTGAAAAAGCCGAAGGAATGTATATGTATGGTGTTAACGGTAAAAAATACATGGATTTAATTTCAGGCATTTCGGTAAGTAATTTAGGACATCGACATCCCAACGTTATCAATGCTGTAAAAGAACAATTGAAAAAATATACGTATTTGATGGTGTATGGCGAGTTTGTTCAATCGCCACAGGTAAAATTGGCACAACTTTTAACCCAACAACTTCCCTCCTCTTTAAGTTCGTGTTATTTTGTAAATTCGGGCAGCGAAGCCAACGAAGGTGCAATGAAATTAGCTAAACGATACACTGGAAGAAAAGAAATCATCAGTTTTAAAAATGCTTACCACGGCAGCACACAAGGTTGTTTGAGCATTATTGGAAGCGACGATTTTAAAAAACCGTTTGAACCGCTACTGCCCAACATTACCCAACTGGAATTTAACAATGAAAGTAATTTAGCAGCAATTAGCACCAAAACTGCATGTGTAATTGTTGAACCAATAATGGGAGAAGCAGGGGTAATTGCCCCAACAAACCATTTTTTACAAAAACTCAGAAATAGATGTACCGAAACAGGTACCTTATTAATATTTGATGAAATACAAACCGGATTTGGACGAACAGGCAAATTGTTTGCTTTCGAACATTTTGGTGTTGTTCCCGACATTATTACCTTGGCAAAAGCCATGGGTGGAGGTTTCCCGATTGGTGCGTTTGTTGCGTCGAACGAGATAATGGGTAGTTTAAAAACCAACCCTATTTTGGGGCATATTACTACTTTTGGCGGACATCCAGTAAGCTGCACTGCGGCTTTTGCCAACTTACACACCTTGCTTACTGAAAAGGAACTAATAAGCACCGTTGCCACTAAAGAACAATTGTTTAGAAAATTACTGGTTCATACAAAAATTAAGGAAGTTCGTAGCTTTGGTTTGTTACTGGCTGTTGAATTCGACAGCTTTGAAACCAACAAAGCCATTATTGACCGCTGCATTGAAAACGGTGTACTTACCGACTGGTTTTTGTTTAACGATAACTCGCTCAGAATAGCACCACCACTAATTATTACCGAACAGGAAATTAAAATGGCTTGTAAAGTGATTTTGAATAGTATTAATTAATAAGTTTTGTTACGTCTTTTTCAACAAATTCAAATAGGTGCTTAATTATAGTTTTATCTATCACTCCACTCATTAACGTCTCAACAAACTTACCTTTGAAAACCTGACCCCAAGTCTTTTTTCCTAAATGATACATTTCCTTCAAATCATTAATTTCTTGAATCAAATCATCATAAATTAATTCTTGACCATTTCTTAATTTTTCAATTTCACTTAGAATTTTATCAAGCTTATCATTATTCTCATTCTGTTCTTGATATGTAAAAGAATCAATTGAGTTTATGTCTAATTCTGAGATATGTTTATCTATATAATAGTTTAAGAGTTTAAATTGTTTTGAATAATCGCAATCACCTCTTTTACAGGTTGTATAATGCAATCCATATGTCTCTTTGGCGTGATCTTTAATTAGGTTAAAAAAGATTAATCTGTCATTATCATTTTTTAAATCATATGATTTATCTAAAACCTCATCAGCTATTTTTTTACCACTGTCTCCTTCAGAGTAATTATCTCTAATAAAATCTTTAGCTATTTCTTTTACAATTTCCATTAGTTAATAATATACTTAATCCACAGCCTTAATAAAATACGATTCTGCATTTGGCAACCATTCGGTAATACGTGCAATACGGGTATCGTTACTTGGATGTGTGCTTAAAAACTCTGGCACACTATTACCACCAGAGGCAGCTTTCATTCGTTGCCAAAATGGTATAGCTTCTTTGGGTTCGTAACCTGCCATCGACATAAACACCATTCCTAATTTATCGGCTTCACTTTCGTGGTTTCGTCCATAAGCCAAAATACCTAAACCAGTTGTAACACCATAAGCACTCAAGAATAAGGCTTGAGTTTCGGCTGGTTTTTCGTTTAAAGCAACAGCCAAACCTGCAGCTCCAACAGCTGCAACTAGACCTTGACTCATGCGTTCGTTTCCGTGTCGTGCAACTGCATGTGCAATTTCGTGTCCCATTACTACAGCCAAACCAGCATCAGATTCTGCAACAGGCATTATGCCTTTATACACCACCACTTTACCACCGGGCATACACCAAGCATTTACCACATTTTGATTGACTAAATTGAATTCCCATTTATAACCATCCAATCGTTTGGCTAAACCGTTGTCTTTCATGTATTTTTCTACTGCATGAGAAATTCTGCCTCCAACTCTTTTTACACGTTTGGTATCTTCAATTTGATCCGACATGGGTGGGTTTTCTCCCAAAAAAGCGTTGTACTGCGTTAAACTCATGCTCATCAACTGACTTTCGGGCAGTAAATTCATTTGTCTTCGTCCAGAAATTGGCACTTTACTACACGAAACTAAACAAATAATTAAGGTAGCTAAAACACTATTTTTTAAAATTTTCATGAACGTTAATTAATTTTTTATCAATTGATTTCTACGGTTAAGCCATTTTCTGCAAGAATTTCAGCAATTAACGACAATTCTTTATAAACACCTTTTTTTACGCTACATTTTCCTGTAAAATGAACCAATGTGGCACATTGTTCTGCTTGAATAGCTTCTTGATTACAATATTTAATCAATAAATCTATTACATGTTCAAAGGTATTTACATCATCATTAAAAAGAACTAAATGATAAAGTAGTTGGCTTTCATCCTTTAACTGTTGGTTGACTTTCTTTAAGGTTTCAGTATTCATTGGTTATAGTTTTTTACTAATTCTAATGCCTCGGTTATTTCAATTGGTGTATTATCTTTAAAAGCAATCACTTTTGGAGATTGAATTCCTTCCACTTTCATTTGAATTTGTAAATCTAAAGCAGATGGGTAATCTGGATATGTTCCATGGTGTAAACTGTTTTACCATTTACTTCATTTATCTCAATTCCACTGTTCGAAAACTTTAAATAAATAGCACTCTCTTCTACAGGAACTTCATCTGAATATTCACCCAACAAAACTTTATAAACAATGTTTAGTTTTTGACCAATTTCAACTTGATTAATCGGTTTTTTTGCCTCGGTAGCCCCAATAGCTATCGGGGTTGGTGATGGAGTGGTTTCATCCTTATTTTCAGAACTATTTTTATTTTCAGAAGAATTAGTTTCTTCACTTGCTTCAACTTGTCCTCCTTCACCTAAGGCAACAACTTTAGGATTTTTAACTCCTTCAGCTTTCATTTTAGCTCTTGAATTAATTACTGAAGTGTAATCAGAATATGGTCCAATCGAATATACCGTTTTTCCGTTTTTCTCTTCAATTTTAATTCCCATCTTCGATAATTTTAAATAAACCGCTGCCTCTTCAACCGGAACTTCATCGGCATACTCTCCCAAAATTAAGGTGTAACCAATTTTTGATTCATTACTAGGAACAGTATTATTAATGGGTTCGTTACTGGTTGCAAGTTGCTGAGCCTGTCCCGATTTCTCGGGATTGCTAGTTACTGGTTGAGAAGTACTGTTGTTATTAGAAGAAGCCACATTATTTTTATCAGCCGTAAAATCAATCGCTTCGTTCACTCCTACTCTATTTCCGTTAGCATAAGCGATTACAAATGCATCGGTAATCCCCATTGTTCTAATCCTATCTTTCGCCGCATTAGCTTCATTCAAAGTAGAATATTTTCCTGATGTATATCTAATTAATCCGTTAGCTGTTCGTTCGCTATTTAAAGGAGTTACGTTATTTAATTGTTCAGCAGTAATAGGTTTTGAATACACCCCAACTTGAACCGTAAAGAAAACACCTTTAATTTTATTTACATCGGTAGAAATTCCATCCTCAACCAATTCTACATTGGTTTTTGGAGCTGGAATGGTTTTGTTAGAAGTTGTTTGAGGTTGCTGACTGTTGTTTGTAGTCTGAGAACTGCCAACTGTGGGCTGAGATCTATTATCCGCAACTGTTCCTCCAGCCATAGCTCTAGCTTCGTTAATATTTATTCTTTTTCCATTAAAAAAAGCAACAACAAACGCATCGGGATAACCAATGGTTCTAATTGCATTTTTAGCTTCGTTCGCCATGTTAAAGGTTTTAAATAAACCAGCAGTATAACGGGTAATTCCGTTTCCGGCATCTTCTGCCATAATTGGTGCAAATCCTCTAAAATGATCTTGAGGAATAGGGTTTCTAAAAGCACCAATCTGTACCTTAAACACTAACCCTTCTGGTAATTTTACAGATGATGGTATTCTTTTGTTTTCGTTGTAAGCCGCAGATTTATTTGGTGTAAACACAAATATTTGGTCGGTTAAAACTTGTGGAATTTCATCAACAGTAGTCAAGTTGGTAGTATTAGTATTATTTGTAGGTTGTGTTACTGTCGTATTTGACTCATTATTAGAGGTATTGGTTGTATTTTCATTAACAACTTCAGGCGTGGTTGTTTCTATATTTTCTGAAGTTATCACAGGATTTTCAATAACCTCTGGAGTACTATTTTCTTCGGTGGTATTATTATTTTCTACAGCTAATTCAGGTTGAGTAGTTTCTGTTGTTATTTCATTTACATTGTTATTTGAAACAATATTTTCTTCAACAGTATTATTATTTTCTACGGCTAATTCAGGTTGATTGTTAACATCAGCAGGTGCTGTTTTGTTGGTATTATTTGCTATGGCTTCCGTTAAGAAACTATTGTTGTACGTCTCTGCTTTTTCAATGGCTTTTATAGCATTGACTTTATCCGAGGAAGCAATAATTTGATCAGCATTTTTTGACTTTTCGAGAGCTGTCAATTCTTTATTTGTTGCTGTAGTTCTACGTTCAGAAGCTTTAGTTTCATTATCCAAAATCATGGCGTTTAACTTCTCAATTTGTCCCAGTAATTTGGTTTTAGCATCTCCTTGAGCTCCTGCAGCCATAGCATTTAAACTTATGCCCAATGTTTTTTGGTCGCCGGCTTCTTCTTTTAATTTATCTGCTTCAATATAATCTACTTCTGCTTCTTTAACTAATCTTCTAGATTCTTGTTTTTCATTAACATAAGTTAAATAGTCCGTTGAATTTTTAATTTCATTAATTTCTGATGAAGAAAGGTTATTAATTTGAGCTTGGTCTTGTGCTGTAAATTTTTCATTACTGATTTCTAGTCTGTTGTTGTTAATTTCCTCTACAGTACTTTTTTCCTGAACGGCTAATTCATCAGCTTTAGCATAACTAACTTCAGCATCTTTTCTTAACTGTGCAGCTTTTTCTTTGTTGGCATTTGATTCAGTAATCAATGCTTCTTTCTCAAAATCATCACTAGTTCTGGAGGCACTATCTTGTAACACTATAGCCTTCTTTTCTAATCTAATGGCTTCTTGTTCTGCTATATTAGCTTCAAATTTTTCAACATCAGAAGGCATACTGATATTTGATGGTTGATAAATTTGTGTACTACTTACTGAAGTATTATTCGTCTCAATTTCATTGTTGGTATTGGCAGATGAATTATTTACCAAATTAGCCTTAGTTGATGTGTTTGGATTATTATTATCTATAGATGTAGCGTTATTGTTAAGAGTTGTATTTGTTTCAGGTAACGATGCAATAACTTCAGCAGCAGTTTTATTACTATATAACTCAATGGCTTTACGTTGTTTTTCGATAGCTGTTTTTTCTAAATTTTCGGCTTTCTCAAGAGAGGAAGATTGAGCAGCGTAAGTTGATGAGCTTTGAGCTTTGGTTCTCTCCTCCTGTGCTTTTTCAAAGTAGGTATTGGCTTCATCTGTATTAAGTTCAGCTAAAATAGCATTATCATTTTCTGAGTTGGCATTTTGTTTAACTTTTGAAATAGCCTCTTGATTATTATAATATTCGGCTTTATTTGTTTTCTCATAAACCCTTGCTAATTCCATCTGTTTTGCATCTTGTTCTGCTTTAAGATTTGAGGCTTCATTAAGCAATTGCTCTTTCTCGGTTTCATTTTTAGAAGCATAAGCTAAAGTTGTTTTTTCTTCAACCTGCTTGTTTAGTTCAATAATATTTTCTTTTAAACTATTTGCTTCTTCTAATGCTGCAACTGCCGAACTTGAGGAATACTCAAACCCATCAATATTTGTAGTAACAGCATTAACAGCAACTGTTTCTGTTACATTAGTTGTGTTGTTTTCGACTGTTTCGGTGTTCGGGTTAGTGGTATTGTTGGAATTATTATTTTTTAAAGCCATCAATGATTCTTGTTGACTTGAAGATAATTTAATAGCTGAAAGTTGATCATTTAATGCAGCCTTTTCGTTATTCAGACTATTAATTCTTTCCGTTATTGATTCTTTTTCAGCATCATTTGCGATACCTAATTGTTCATTCTTAAGATTAATCTCTTCATTTACCGAATTAACCCATGCTGTTAATACTTTTTCTTTTTCCTTTTTCGAAGTTAAAGGATCAACAATATTATCTGCACTAGCAATTTGATTGTTGTAATCAGTGGTGTAATCCAGTACTTCACCATTAGCACTTACAACTTTACTGTCGTATTTACTATAATCAATTGTATTCGAATTTGTTGGAGATGTTTCGTTTATCGTTTCCGATTCATTAACAGCAATTGGTTGTTCTTCTGTAGTTAATTTATCATTGTATAATGCAATGTACTCTTTGTTACTTGTTAGTTGATTTTCTAATTCTTCAATCCTGTTTACTAAATTTATTTTATCTTCTCCCTCAGCACTTTTTAACTCTATTTTCTTTAACAACAATTCTTGTTCATTGGCGTTTTTCCATTGCTCATAAACAGCAACTTTTTCTTTAATGGTTGAAGGATTACTTTCTTTCTCATCTAAAACTGAAAGCTGTTTTTCGTAGTTCGATGAATAATCAATAATATCACCTTGAGCATTTGTAATATTAGCTGGAGATGTATTTTCGGAAGTATTTGAGGTTTGTGAATTGTTAACTGTGGACTGAGTACTGGCAACTGCCAACTGTTCTTCGGCTTCTTTTTGTTTTTCAGTTTTTAAATTTTTAAGGACTTCTATTCTACTCGCAATTTTTGTTTTATCGTTTAAATTATCGGCAGCTTGTAATTGTTTTTCTTTAATGGCAATTTCTTCATTCATATCGGCTATCCAATCTTGGTTAATCTTAGCCATTTCCAATGATTTTTGTGGTTCATTCATGTTTTGTTGAGCATCAACTAACCTAGAACTGTGTTTTGAGCTGTAATCAATAATTTTACCTTCTTCAGAAATAATACTAAACTCATCTTTGTGTTCTTTTAAATCATATTTTTCGGTATTGTTTGTAGCTACAAGAGCTTCATCAGAAGGATACAAGCCAACTAAACCTTGTTTTTCGAAATATAAAATATCATTATTTAACAAAGTTTTATCAGTTGTTTTAGTT
>CAYJMI010000068.1:0-18504 GCA_964371285.1 uncultured Vicingus sp.
TTACGTAATGAAACCTTTTATTGGTTCGTTCGGGTCCACCTTCCCCGGCAAACATACGGGTAGGATCTTCACCTTCTCGTTTAAACGGAAACAAACCTGCGGTATAAGGAAATTCTCCGGGTACGTTTTCTTGTAAACTCCAACGCAACACATCGCCCCAGCCTTTGTATTTTGGTAAAGCTACTTTAGGTATTTGCGTGTGTGATAAGGATTCGGAATGAGTTTCTATGGCTAATTCTTTATCACGAACTTTAAATTTAAAAACGGGGTTTTTGTAGTTCTGTACTTTTTGTTCCCAACCTTCAATAATGAGCCAGTTTTTTGGGTCAAAGTCGAGTTTTATTTTATCAAAAGTAGCTTGTAATACTTTTTTTACATCTGTTTCTTTGTCGCTAATTGTAGCAATAGTTTTGTTGATGGCAAACAATTTATCAGCAAGTTCTACTTGTGCGTTTACCCATTTATCAAAACCTCGGTTGCTTTCGGATATTTCGGATAAATAGCGGTTTCTGCTTGGCGGAATAACAAAAATCTTTTCCGACATTTCGTTGGTAATTTCGAATGTAGAGTTTAAGTCGGCACCTGTTTTAGTTTTTATTTTATCAATAATCACTTTATAAATGGTGTTCATGCCGGGGTCGTTAAATTGCGAAGCAATGGTTCCGTAAACGGGAATTTGACTGTCTTCGGTATCAAACATATTGTGGTTTCTGCGGTATTGTTTTTTTACATCACGCAAAGCATCTAATGAGCCTCGTTTGTCAAACTTGTTTACAGCAACAACATCAGCAAAATCGAGCATATCAATTTTTTCCAACTGGGTAGCAGCACCAAATTCGGGAGTCATTACATACAACGAAACATCAGAGTAATCCATAATTTCGGTGTCGGATTGTCCGATACCCGAAGTTTCCAAAATAATTAAATCGTAGTTGGCAGCCTTTAATACCTGAATGGCTTCAGCAACATGTTTACTCAACGCTAAATTGCTTTGGCGAGTTGCCAACGAACGCATGTAAACACGTTCATTTTTTATCGAATTCATTCTAATTCTGTCGCCCAACAATGCTCCACCGGTTTTTCGTTTCGATGGGTCAACCGAAACAATAGCAATGGTTTTGTCTTTAAAATCGATTAAAAAACGACGAACCAATTCATCAACCAACGATGATTTTCCTGCACCACCAGTTCCTGTAATACCAAGGACAGGAACAGAAGTTCCTCCTGATTTCGGAAATACAGACATAAATTCATCATGTCTATTTTCAGCAATTGATATTAAACGAGCAATAGTTGGAACATCCTTCTTTTGAAGTAACTGCTCAATCCCCTTCCCTTTAGGTAGAGTTAGTGCTGGGGTGGGGTTATCACACCTTTTTACCATATCGTTAATCATGCCTTGCAACCCCATTTCTCTACCATCGTCAGGGTGGTAAAGTCGTGTTATTCCGTAGTCTTGTAATTCTTTAATTTCGGAAGGTAAAATGGTTCCGCCACCTCCACCAAAAATTTTGATGTGCTCGCAGCCTTTTTCTTTCAATAAATCATACATGTATTTAAAATACTCCACGTGTCCACCTTGGTAGGAGGTCATGGCAATAGCATTGGCATCTTCTTGAATAGCACAATTTACTACTTCATCCACGCTTCTGTCGTGCCCTAAATGAATCACTTCAACACCTGTTGACTGAATAATTCTACGCATCACGTTTATTGCAGCATCGTGTCCGTCGAATAAACTAGCGGCAGTTACAATTCTAATTTTATTTTTTGGAGTATATGTTTTTATTTCTTCCATGTTTTTGCTTTATTCTTCGCTCTGCGAAAGTAATCAAAATGGATAGTTTATCCAAAAAGATGTTGGAATAATGTCCTAATCAAACTACTTCGATAACTTGACGGCACAAAAAAGAATTACTAACTTAGCCGTCCTAAAAATAAAGTAATGGAAGATATAAAAAATTACAAACACACCGTAGTAGAGCGGTTTATAAAATACGTTCAGGTAGATACCGAATCAGATCCTAAGTCGGAATCTTTTCCGTCGAGCATGAAGCAGAAAGATTTAGGGAAAATTTTAGTGCAAGAATTGTTAGCCATTGGAGTTATCGATGCAGCAATGGATGAATGGGGTTATGTTTATGCAACACTTCCATCAAATTCTTCAAAAAAAATCCCAACCATTTGTTTTTGTGCACACATGGATACCGCTCCCGATTGTAGTGGTAAAGATGTAAAACCTATCATTCACAAAAATTATACAGGTGCTCCTATTGTTTTGCCAGATGTAACCGACCAAATTATTACCTCCGAAAAACATCCTTATTTAAAAGAAAAAATTGGTGATGATATTATTACCGCTAGTGGACTTACCTTGTTAGGTGCCGATGATAAAGCTGGAATTGCTATTATAATGGATTTTGCAAATTTTGTTGTCAATACCCCTGCATTTGAACATGGTACTATTCGTATTGTATTTACACCCGATGAAGAGGTTGGAAGAGGAGTGGAGCATATCGACATGAAACGAGTAAATGCCGATTATGGTTATACCTTAGATGGTGGTAATTTAGGCGATATTGAAGACGAAAGCTTTTCAGCCGATGGAGTGGATATTGTAATCAATGGAATTTCTACACATCCCGGATATGCAAAAAACAAGTTGGTAAATGCCATAAAAGTGGCTTCGGAATTTATTGAGCAATTACCAAAAGATTCGTGGTCGCCGGAAACGACAGAACACCGAGAAGGTTTTGTGCATCCAACTTATTTTAATGGTGGTTTGGAGCAAGCAAAATTGGGTTTTATTATTCGCGATCATGATACTTCTAAATTGGCTGAATATGAAAGTAGATTGGAACACCTGTTAAATAATGTGGTGTATAAACACAAAGGAGTTACTGCCGAATTTAAAGTAAAAGAACAGTATCGAAACATGAAGGAAATATTAAAAACCGTACCTTTTGTTACTGATAATGCTATTGAGGCGATGAAAAGAGCTGGAATAGAACCAAAACCAGTAATCATACGAGGAGGAACAGATGGCTCAAGACTTTCGTTTATGGGTTTGCCTTGTCCGAATTTATTTACCGGCGAAATGGGAATCCATTCACGACAAGAATACGTGAGTGTACAAGACATGGAAAAAGCGGTAGTAACGATGATTCATTTAATTACTATTTGGAAGGAAAAAGCTTAGGTTAAATGTAATTGATTAAAAAAGAAAGGCTTCCGTATTTAACGGAAGCCTTTTTTATAGATAGGTATTTTTTGAATTATCTTACCACATTAAATTTACTGGTATAAACAACATCATTGCTGTTCATTACTTGATAAATATAAAGCCCAATAGGTAAGTTTTCAATATTAACATTAACAACATTGTTTGAAACACTTACTGATTTTACAGTTTTACCAGTGATGTCAGTAATTTTTATGCTAGTAGCTTTTGTATCGTTTAATGCAATTTTAATAGATGAAGAAGCAGGGTTTGGATAAGCTGCAATTCTTTCGGCATTAGTTATTACATTAACACCTACTGGGTTGTTAATTACTAAACCATCTAACCAAAAAGTACTACCTGGAGTAGGTAGACCGTTGGAAATTGTACCTCCTGTACTTGATGCAGCAAATATAATTAAGGTATCAGGAGTATCTGTAGTAAAATAGTTAAAAGGGATGTTAAAAGATGTCCAAACAGGAACAGTGAGATTAATAGTAAAAACTGCTTGGCCGTCAACTACTGTAGTTGATGAACCAATATCATAATGTTGTAATTGTGCAAATAACACACAAGTATCACCACCCACTGGAGCCGATTTAAACAATAAATCCATTGAAATAGGTTTTTGTGTGTATGCAACTCCACCAATTAGATTGCCACCTAATAAATCACCATTTAATGCTAATAATCCAGCGATAGTGTCGGCACCACCAGTTAAAGCTCCAAATCCTGTCATGGTTACCATTTTTGCAGAAATACTTCCTGCTCCAGGATCTGCTGTTTCTTGAGTAGTACCATCTGGTCCACCAAAGTTACTAGTGTTAAAAGTTTCCCATCCAGTTGGATTAGAAGGGCTTGTAGTTGTTGGTGCCCATGTTTCAAATCCCATGTTGGTTTGTGCAACAATTGTAGTTGCAGTTAGTGCTACTATAGCACTTAAAGAAAGTAATTTTTTAATCATAATAATAAGTTTTAAGTTTACGTAAAATAAAGACTAAAAATTTATTTAAAAACAAGGTTGTTAAATTTGATACACAATCAGAAATTTAGTAATAAAATATAACATTTATTTAGTTTTGTATTACCGTCATTTCTACCCTTCTATTTTTTTGTCTACCCTCAGTAGTTTTGTTCGATTCAATAGGTTTAGTATGCCCAAACCATTTTACATCAAAACGAGAAGCATCAACACCTTTTTCTTTCAAGTAATTTCTAACAGATTCCGCACGTTTTTGTGAAAGCAGCAGATTTTTAGCGGGTTTACCAACATTATCTGTATGCCCTTCAATTTTTAATCCCCAATCAGGTTTTTTCTCTAATAATAAAGCTAATTCTGATAATGAAGGTAAAGAAGCTTCTTTAATAATATCTTTTCCCGTTTCAAATTCTAAATTTTTAAAAGCTGTATTTAAAACCTCCTGTTCTTCAACGGTAAGTACAAGTGCCTGACCTTTTACCACATAATTATAAGCATATTTGTTGTTACCTGTTTTAAATGCTCTAATTGTTCTAATAGAATCATTATCTGTTACTTCTATATCAATATAATCAGGATAAATATCGTCAGAGGTTATTAATTCGAACAAGTAACTTTTATCTGTGGGTAATTGATTAAACCTAAATTTCTCTTGATTAAAAAACATGGTATCGGTGAGTAATATTTCGTTTAAACTATCAATAATATGCAATAATTTTAATGGACAACCTTTGTTAGTGATTGGGCCAGGGAAAGTAGGGCATCTATCTTCACTATCTTTTAATCCATCTTTGTCGGTATCTGGGCATCCTTTAAATTCTGGTATTCCAGCAATGGTTATGCAATCATCTTCTTTATCCATAATACCATCCTTATCGGTATCAGGGCAACCATTAAATTCTAGAAGACCAGGCTCTGTTACACAACTGTCTAATTTATCCATGATGCTATCTCCATCCATATCAGGACAACCTTTAAAATAAACTAATCCACTATCTATTGGGCAATCATCTTCAGTGTCTTGAATTCCATCTTTATCAGTATCAGGGCATCCCATAAATGCCCAAACGCCATAAACATCTTTACATTTATCTTTTTTATCAGAAACTTTGTCTTTATCCTTATCTTTTGGTTTAGGATTTAAGATAGGGATTTTAAGTGCAAAATAAATATCGGCACCGTTAACTTTTGTATCTCTACCTGCTGCAAATAATGGGTTGATGTCTCCAGTTCCAATAATTACCGGTCCCATTCTTAATCCTAACCCATATCTAAATCCAGTAACGGTATTGTACGAAAGTGGAACTGAAACTCCCCACCAACGACTTTCCCAACGAGGTGTTATTGCAAAATTGTTTGGATAGTGAACAGTATTTTTATCTTTCATGAAAATAAGATTTAAACGCATGTAATAATTGGCATAAATGTTTTTCCAAATGTTGTAATCCACATCAATATTTGCATGGGTTGGTAAGTTCATAAAAAATTCGCCATCGTCGTTTCTAAATGCAACATCTCCTTTATTGGATAATCGGATTAAGGTTGAATCTAATGAACGGAATCCTTCAACGCCATCAAATTCTTGTAAATCAAAAAGCCCTGTTTGAAGCCTGAAATTTCTACTCAAGCTTCCTTTTTTATAACGCATACCACCAATGTCGTTGATAGCAGCACCAAGTCTTAATTTATATTTGTTTTGGTCTTTTCTCCACAAATTGGTTTTGTTGTCCATATCGTATTTATATTTTTGATAATCAGGACGATATTCGTAAGTTACACCAATATCAAAACCTAAACCTAGGTTGGAATATTTTTTTAAGAGCTCTCCTCCAGAAAACGCTTCATTGCTGTTGTCTTCAGGTTCAATGTATCCACCCAAATTATCAGAATAGCCATAATCAAAATCGCCAGTAATAGAATTTGCCGTGGTATCGTTTTGGATGTTGTATTCAACATTATCAGTATATAAATAAAATGAACCAACTCCTTGTAAGAATTTTAATTTAGCACCTGCTTTCCAAAAGTGTTGGTTATCTTCTTTTAACACTTGAGCATAGGCAAAATTGTATTCGTTCCAAGAGTTCATGGAGAGGTTTAAATTTTGGTCTTTTAAATTTAAATTAAAAAGTTTCATATAATCCCACTCGTTGGTGGCCAATCGAATTAATTCGGGAGAGGCTTTGTCAATATTTAAAAAGCTTCTGTTTTTTATTTGAAACCCAATTGACCTTTTGTGGTTAATAGAAACCATAAAGTTGAGTACATCAATTTCAGTTTGAATAAATGCTGACCGGGTTTTTCTTCCATTTTCATATTCGTAGTACTGAGCATTTGGATAGCTGCTCGTTGAATCTGCAGAAACGAGTTTTTCATAATCTTCATTTTCCATCCAAGCTTTTGCTTTTGGATCGCTATCGTTAAACGAATTTAACCAGCCATAAGGCATGTGTTTTGGATTAAAATAGGCGTGGTTGTTGTAAACAGATAAAAAAGCTCCAAAAATCACTACATCTACTTTCATTCTATTGTCGGCGATAGAAGCTGGATTATAATCCAAGCCCATTACACCAGAATAATTGCTTTGACGAATACCTAAAAATTCTTGAGATTTAAGGTTTGAAAATAACAAAATGAATATTGAAAAGAAGATTATTTTTTTTATCATAGCATAGGTTTAAAATAACAGACAAATTTAGAACGAATTTTATTATTTATTAGTTGCATCAAAAATTAAATATACTGTTTAATTATTAGTTTCTTTTAGTTTCTTTTTCTATAAAAAATATGGAGAGGAAATAAAAAAAATATGTCATACCTTCTAGTCTTCTCATTAACAATTGGGTTAATCTTTAAAATTAAATCCATACCATCTAACTTTTTATATTCAAAGTTGCTATTTTTACGGTATGATAACTTCTTCTGCCGAAAATAATAGATTAGCTCTTGCCTCTAAATTCATCAACAATACCAATCGGCACGTTTTTTTAACTGGAAAAGCCGGTACTGGTAAAACTACTTTTTTAAAATACATCATTCATCACACCTTTAAAAATGTGGTTGTTGCTGCACCAACCGGTATTGCAGCAATAAATGCAGGAGGTGTAACTTTACATTCGTTGTTTTTGTTGCCTTTTGGGTCTTTTGTGCCAACCAACGATAACGCTCCTGTTTTTTCTGAATACCTGAAAATCAACAATAAAAATTCTTTACTCAAAGAAATGAAAATGAACCGGGTAAAGCGAAAATTGTTGCAAGAAATGGAGTTGTTGATTATTGATGAGGTGAGTATGTTGCGTTCCGATTTGTTGGATGCCATCGACACTATTTTGCAATCGGTAAGAAGAAACAGAAGAGCTTTTGGAGGTGTTCAGCTTTTATTTATTGGCGATTTGTTGCAATTGCCTCCAGTGGTAAAAGATGCCGAATGGCGAATTTTAAAACAATATTACAAAAGCCAATTTTTTTTCGATGCGTATGCTTTAGCAGATAATCCTCCATTGTATATTGAGCTGGAAAAAATATACCGCCAAACCGATAATGGGTTTATTGATATTTTAAATAATTTAAGAAATAACACTGTTAATGAGCATGATGTGGAAGTATTGAATCGGCATTATCAGCCCGATTTCAAACCAAAACCTACAGAAAATTATATTAAACTTACCACGCATAACAACAGTGCCGATTTATTAAACAACACCGAATTATCAAAAATTAAAAACCCATCGTATTTTTTTAAAGCGGAGATTAAAGGCGATTTTAACGAAAATGCTTATCCGTTGGAGTTAACACTTGGGCTAAAAAAAGGAGCTCAAATTATGTTTGTTAAAAATGACCCATCAGGAGGGCAGCGTTTTTTTAATGGTAAAATAGGAGTTGTTTCTAATATAAATGATGATGAAATTGAAGTTGAATTTGAAGACAAAACCAAACCTATTACAGTAGATAAATATGTTTGGGAAAACATTAAATACAAAGTAAACGATGTTACCAACGAAATTGTGGAAGACGTAGTGGGTACATTTACTCAATACCCTATAAAATTAGCGTGGGCAATTACGGTACATAAAAGTCAAGGGTTAACGTTCGATAAAGCTATTATTGATGTGGAACACGCATTTGCTCCAGGTCAGGTGTATGTAGCATTGTCTAGATTAACCTCATTAGAGGGGTTGGTGTTGAGTTCTAAAATAAATTTTAAAAATTTATCGAGTGATGAAACGGTGGCAAGTTATGGAAAAACTAAACCCACCGAAGATACCTTAAATAATCTTTTAACCGACGAATCGCAACAGTTTTTAAAAAACTATATTGTTGCTGGGTTCGATTTTAATTTTTTGCAACAGCAACTGTTTATGCATGTAAATAGTTATGGTAAAGACGAAAAAAGATCGGAAAAACAACAGTATTTCGATTGGGCAAATCAATTGATGAAAGATGTTGATTCAATTAAAGAAACGGCTGATAAATTTATCAATCAAGTGAAGCAAATTTTTGCCCATCAAAAACCTGATTACCAGACTACTTTATTAACCCGAGTAAATTCAGCAAAAGATTATTTTTTACCTTTTTTAAAAACACATTCGAAAGCTATTTTAGCAAAAATTGAAGAAGTAAGTGCCAAGAAAAAAGTAAAAGCTTATTTACAAGAATTGGTTGATTTAGATGGAGTTTTTTACAAACAAATTCAATCCATTCAAAAAGTAGAAGCTTTGTTAAAATCATCGTTAAATAATGTGGAGTTTACCAAAGAAAACATAGGGATAAGTCATGCAGATAGAATAAAAGAGGTTACTTCTATTATTCCTGATAAAGTGGAAATTTCATCTTCAAGTAACAAGATGAAGATTCCGCGTCAAGCACGGAATGACGTTAAGAAAGAGAAAAAAGAAAAAATTGACACCAAAAAAGTAACTTATGATTTATACAAAGCTGGAAAAAGTACTACTGAAATTGCCAAAGAAAGGGGTTTTGCAACAACAACTATCGAAGGGCATTTGGCTCATTATGTTGGACTTGGTTTAATTGATATTAAGGAGTTTGTTGACGAGCAAAAAATGAAAATAATTATGGATGCGATTAAAAAATTAGATACCAATTTATTAAGTGAAATAAAACACCACTTGGGAGAAGATTTTTCTTATCCAGAAATAAAATGTACGTTAGCTTATTATCAAAATGCAAGTAAAGTAACAATGTGAAAATGTAACAATGTGAAAATTTGTCTAATGAATAAAATCCACCTCATATCCCAATATTTAAACTACTTTTTTAAAGCAAGGAATCAACACGGCATTCACTCTCCTTTTGTGTATGAGTTGTACAACAATGTAATAAAAGACCAAACGCCTTTTTATGTTTTTAGTGATATTGAATCGATACGAGCAAAACTTTTACTCTCGAACATCGAAATTGAAATCAATGATTTTGGAGCAGGTTCAACCTTCAATAAATCGAACAAACGACGAATTAGCGACATTGCTAAAAACTCGTTGAAAGCTCCAAAATATGCACAACTATTATTTAGATTGGTGCACCGTTTTAAACCAACCAACGTGTTGGAATTAGGTACAAGTTTAGGTATCAGCACTATGTATTTGGCAGCATCTAATTCAAAAATTAACGTTACTACTGTTGAGGGCTGCCCGAATATTTCGAAAGTGGCTCAAATTAATTTTGATAAATTGGGCTTAAAAAATATAAACCTGGTCAATCAACCATTTGAAACATTTTTACCCAACTATTTAAAAACAGTTTCAAGTTTAGATTTTGTTTTTTTTGATGGAAATCACACCAAAGAGGCAACGCTTAATTATTTTAATTTATGTGTAGAAAAAACCAATCAACAAACCATTTTTGTTTTTGACGATATTTATTGGAGCAAAGGCATGAATGAAGCTTGGAACGAAATAAAACAACACCTAAAAATTACCACCACCATTGATTTGTTTACTGTGGGCATCGTATTTTTTAATCTCGATTTGAGTAAAGAAAATTTTGTGTTGAGGTATTAGTTTGAAGGCTGAGGTTTGTGGACTGAGAACTAAATACTTTTCGCTCTATTCCAATAGACATCCATTTCATCAAGTGTCATTTCACCCATTTTTTTACCATCTTTTGCCGATTCGGATTCTAAATATTGAAAACGTTTGATAAATTTTTTGTTGGTCTTTTCTAAAGCATCTTCAGGGTTTATTCCTAAAAATCGAGCGTAATTAATCATAGAAAACAACACGTCGCCGAACTCGTCTTCAATTTTATTGGTTTTATTATCCACTTCCTCTTTAAGTTCAGCAAGTTCTTCATTTACTTTATCCCACACTTGTTCGGGGTTGTCCCAATCAAAGCCAACACCACGAGCTTTGTCTTGAATTCGTATGGCTTTAATTAAAGCGGGTAACGATTTTGGAACGCCTTCCAATACAGATGTTTTGCCTTCTTTTAATTTTAGTTTTTCCCAATTGGCTTTTACTTCTTCTTCGTCTTTAACGGTAACATCGCCATAAATGTGTGGATGGCGATGTATGAGTTTTTCGCAAATGCCGTTAATTACATCAGTAATATCAAAAGCATTGGTTTCGGAGCCAATTTTCGCATAAAAAACGATGTGTAACAATATGTCCCCCAATTCTTTTTTAACTTCTTCTAGGTCATTGTCAAAAATGGCATCGGTTAATTCGTAGGTCTCCTCAATGGTTAAATGCCTCAAACTCTGCATAGTTTGTTTCATGTCCCAAGGGCATTTTTCACGTAATTCGTCCATAATCTTTAATAATCTCAAAAATGCTTGGGCTTCTTTATTCATGTAATATATTATTATAAATTTGCTGCGTGATAAAATTAAAGGTTAAATACGGTTTATTGGTAGTACTCTTGATTTATTTTAAATCAATTAGTGCTCAAGAATCTAATAAGAATTTAGGGATAAGCTTTACTCAACATTATGGATTTCTTGCTCCTCATAATGCATTAGTTAATGAAATTATAAAAAACCATATTAAAATATTCGAACTAAGTGTTTATCGGCAAACTGATGGAGAAAAACAATGGCATCGTTATTATAATTACCCGGTAATTGGGTTATCTGCCGTTATTTTTAATACTGGTAATTCCGAAAGTTTAGGTCGTATTTATGGTGTTTTACCTTTTGTAGATTTCCCGCTAAATAAATGGAAAGTAGAGTGGAATTTGAAATTTGGTTATGGTGCAGGATTTGTAGAAAAACCATTTAACCGTAAATCCAATTATAAAAATTTGGTGATAGGTTCTCATGTTAATGCACTTATTTATTTTAATTCGCATTGGAATTTTCCGATTACCGAAAGAGTTAAAGCCACGGCTGGGATTTCATTTACACATCTTTCAAATGGCTCGTTAAAGCGACCAAATTTAGGAATAAACATGTTTTCGACCAATGCTGGAATAAGTTACTATTTTGGAAACCCTGTAGTTAAAGATTTATCGAATGTAGAAAAACGAGAAAAAGAATTTAGTCATGTAATTTTAGCTAATGTAGGAGTAAAAGAAGTCGATAAGATTGGAGGAAAAAAATACATGATTTACAATACTTCATACAATATTATGAGAACGGTTTCCAATAAAAGTACATTAGGATTAGGAACCGATTTTTTTTATAATTCCTCATTGGAACCATTAATTTTAAGACTTCAAAATGAGGATAAAGGAAAATTTGGTAATTTTAGGATGGGATTGAGTGGAATTTATTCTATGGACATGGGTAAGGTTTCAATGTTGATGCAAATAGGAGGTTACCTTCATACATCGTATGATTTTGATAAAAAAATATATACCAGAATTGGCACCAGATACCGTATAAATGATAAAATTTTTGTTAATTTGAGTTTGAAAACACATTTTTTTGTTGCTGATTTTATTGAATATGGTATAGGTTACCGAATAAAATAATTTTTAAAAAACAATTGAATTTTGATTAGTTAATACCTTATGAATTCTAAAACTATACCACTTTATAAATTTTTTACACTACTTGTAGTTGCATGTTTGGCTATATCGTGTGATAAAGATAGTAAGTGTTTAAAAACGAGTGGAACTAATATTACCGAAGAAAGATTGGTTAACCAACCATTCGAGTCTATTGAACTTAACAGTAAAATAAACTTAATTATTACACAAGATTCGATTACCTCATTAAAAGTTGAAGCAGGCTCTAACTTGATGCCTATGATTTCGACAGATGTATTAAACAATCAATTGATAATTAAAAGTGATAACAAGTGTAGTTTTTTAAGAAGTTACAGTAAGCCAATTAATGTGTATTTATCCACACCAAACCTTAAAACAATTAATTACAAAGGCAATGGAGATATAACAGCAACTAATGTTTTATATTTTCCGGAGTTTATTATTAATTCAGAAGGAGGTACTGGTAGTGTTATTTTAGGTATAGTATCAGAAAAAATAAACCTTTACCAACACTCGGGGCCTGCTGATTTTACTTTAGTTGGTTTTGCCAAAGAATTGTATGTTTATAGTTTAGGCACAGGCTGGTTTTTTTTAGATAATCTTTATTCTCAAACAGCTCATGTAAGTAGCAATGGGACAGGTGATGTTACAGTAAATACCAACAATGCACTAAGAGTTGAACTAAGATACATAGGAAATGTTAATTACTTTGGAAATCCAGTTTTAGATGTTACTGAACATTCAGGAAGTGGTAATATTGTTAAAAAATAACCTTACTCTTTAACAAAAATAATATAACTAATTTCTTTATTTTCATCCATAGTTTTAAAAGATTTTACTTCCTTTAAAAAACCTTGAGACCTAATTTTTTCTTCAGAAATTCCATTTTCAACAACACAAAACCAACTGTCCCAAATTATAATGTCATTTGAATTCGATTTTTGAATATTTTCAATGGTTAATTCTTGTCTGACTGTTTCATCAAAGTAGTTAATATTTAATAATTCACTTAGATATGGAGTAGAAAAAAAATATTTATCATTATATAATTTATTATTATTTTCTAAATATTCAAAAACCTGTTTAGCTAATTTTTGGTTTACAGATAAGGAGAAATCTTTTTCCCAACTTAAAGCTGCTTTATTAGAAGTAAATGGAAACACAACCACAGAAATAATAAGTACAATTGAAATAGATTTTTTAATGATATTATTTTTCAGGAGACTGTTTTCAGTCAATAAATTAAATCCATTTAGAGCAATTAAAGCAATTAAAGGAGCAACAGCAATCAACACACGTTTTAACCCCATAGAGTTAAATATCCCTAAATACCAAAACAAGGAATGGGCAATAAAATAAGTAAGAAATCCTCCAAAAATCAGAATGCTGGTTACATTAAAGAAAACCGTTTTATCGGTAAAATAAGAAGCAATTATTTTTATTATTCCCACTACTAAAAGTAAATAGATGGGAAACCCAATCACATAAAAAAGTTGATCTACAAAATGAAAAAGTTTTCCATCGCCGTAAGTACTACTAAGTTTTGCATAAGGAATTTTATTAAAAATCCATAAAAAATCGTGGTAGTGAAAATACCCAATAATCGAATAAACAACATGACCGGTAATTATAAAGGGGATATATTTCCATTGTTTTTTTAGTAATAAAAAGAAGCTAAAAACACCTATAAGTATTAACCCCTCTGATCTTACAAAGGGTAAAAAAGATAAAATAATTGCACCAAATAAATAGTTGTTCTTAATAAATAGATAGGTTGAAAAAATAGTGAACAAAGCAAACAAAGGCTCGGTAAGTCCTGAAAAGGTAAGCGAAAAATATAAGGGTGTTGCTATTAATATAATTGCACCAAGAAGTTTGTTTTTATAGTTTAATGCTTCAGCAGTTTTAAACGTATAAAATATCGTAAAAAGAGAAACTATAATATTAAAGAACTTAATTCCAATGATTCCCATTTTGGCAAATGGAAATGAAAGTAAAACAAAAACAGGTTTTGCCCAATGGTTTAGAAATAATTTGAAATCGGTAGTAGCATACTTTGAATATAGATAATGTAAAACACTATCTCCAGAGCCATTCTCGCCAGTGCCATTAGAATTAAATAGTATTATTATCGCTGCAATAAAATACAAAGAAAGTAAAACTAGTATAGAATATTTTCTTAATAAATTTTGCATGAATTAAAATGTAGATGGAAAGATTTCTAATATCCAATGACTAATCTCCAATAATTACTTCCCCAACATCGCTGCTTTTAGCCCTGCATCAGCTGGTTCGCTGCACAACCAAATTCCAAAAAGAGCTTTTTTAAATTCTAAACCTTTAATGGTTATTGTTGGTTTACTATTTTTATATACTACTGTTCCTTTTTCAGGAATGTAAACAAAATCATAAACATCATTTTCTTTTATTTCGGGGCTAAATACTGCTTTAAATTTATCAATTTCTGTTTTTAATTCAGCTTGCTTTCCTTTGGTCGATTTTTTAAAACCTTCGTCAACAGCATCAACCATTTTTTTTGTGGTAATTAATGAAGAAACAATATGCAGTTTAATTACCATAGTTTTATCGTCGTTCATTACAAGTATGCCATTATCGTTTTTTGCGGTTAAATACAAAGCACCTACATACATGTCCATCATGTACTTAGTTCTAACTCCAGCACCGTTAAGTTCTAAATTGGTTTCATTAAAATTTACTTTTACGGGAATTTCTATACCACCAATTTTTTTTTGTGCTGTTAATGAAAATGATGAAATTAAGGCTAAGATGAATAGAAAGTTTTTCATGAAATATCGATTTTGTTTTTATTTAATTTAACTTCTTTAGCGTGTTTAATACTTGCGTTTAACTCATATCCTATTAACAAAACTAACGAATTAAAATATAACCAAAGCATGATTACAATCAATGTACCGATAGAGCCATAAATTTTATTGTAAGTAGCAAAATTATTTACATAAAAGGCAAATCCAAACGATAATAAAATAGTTAATACTGCTGCTAATGTTGAACCTGCAGAAATAAATTTGAATTTCTTAAACTCTAAACTACCAAAGTAATAAATGGAAGAAATTCCTAATAAAAATATCAAAAACAAAATGATTAAATTACCTATATTTAATAAAACAACCGAAATTCCGTCGGTTAATAAACCGTTTGAAATGAGGTATGAAATAAATACTCCGCTAAAAACAATTAATCCTACTGCTAATACCATTAAAATAGTTAAAATAAGAAGCAGTAACAACGAAGTTAATCGTTGTGTAATAAAACTTACTTTTTTACTACTGTGGTAAGAGTTTTGAAAAGCTAAAATCATGGCATTTACTCCGTCGCTGGCTAAGTATAAAGCAAATAAAAACCCAAACGAAAGTAATGCATTGTGCTGATTGTTAAATAAATCATCAATTGTTTCTACGCTTGCACGATAGGCTTCTTTTGGTAACAACTCTTCTAAAATTAGCAACAATTCATTATAAAAATCTTTAATAGGAATATATGGTAATAAGGAAAGTAAAAAAATAATAGTTGGAAACAATGCTAAAAAAAATCGAAAGGCAAGTGATGATGCTCGAGTAGTTAGTGAACTTTTTTGTAAGCCAATAAATAAAAAAACCAACACATCAAAAAGTGGAATACCATCAAAACCAGGTAAAACCAACCTTTTCGAATAGTTAATTGGTGTTTGGATGAAATTTTTGTTGTATATATTGGTTAATAGCTTGTTCAAGGGTTAAGGTTTGAAGTTTAAACATCTACACATTTCCACATCTATAAATTTGCACATTTAAAAAGCTTTTAAACTTAAATCTAAACTATTTATTTGATGCGTTAATGCTCCCACTGAAATGAAATCAACACCACACTCAGCATAAGCTCTAATGGTTTTTTCAGTTATACCACCAGATGCTTCTGTTTCGTATTTCCCATTTATTAATTTTACGGCGGTTTTCAAATCTTCAAAGTTAAAGTTGTCAAGCATAATACGATGTATTTTTCCAACGTTTAATATTTCGTTAAGCTCTTTCAAATCACGGGCTTCAATTTCAATTTTAAGTTTTTTGTTGTTATTTTTTAGGTAATCAACAACTTTGTTTATAGCGTTTTCAATACCTCCAGCATAATCAATGTGATTGTCCTTTATCATAATCATATCATACAAACCCATGCGGTGATTTACACCACCACCAATTTGTACAGCCCATTTTTCAATAATTCGATTACCTGGAGTGGTTTTTCTAGTGTCGAGAATTTTTGTCGGAAGACCTTGTAAAAGTTGAGTGTAGTAATTCGTTTTTGTTGCTATGCCACTCATGCGTTGCATAAAATTTAATACTAAACGTTCTGCTTTTAATATAGATTGACTACTTCCTTCCACATAAAAAGCAACATCTCCATTTTTAATTTTGTCGCCATCTTTTAAAAGTGGTGTGAAAATTAATGAATCATCAATTTTATTAAAAATGAGTTTTGCCAATCCAATCCCGGCAATAACACCATCTTCTTTAATAATAAGTTGAGCTTTGCCAGTCACATTTATAGGAATACAAGCCAAAGAGGTGTGGTCGCCATCCCCAACATCTTCACGAATGGCTAAATCAATTAATTTTTCGATTAGAATTTGGTGATTATTCATCGGTCTCAATTCGTAACTCTATAATTGTAACAACAGCACCAGTTTCTTTGTACAGAATATAAACCCTGAAATTGCCTTTAGAAGTTGTTAAGTTACCTATTGAAAAATGGGTGTTGTTTTTTGAATCACCACTGTGCATTACTTTAAAGGCTGTAGGTTGATTTTTAATAAAAAAGTTTTTTAAAATTAATTCCGATTGCGACTTACTAAAAGCACCTTCATTTCCAGGAATACTAAGGTCAATGGATGCTTCCATATATTTTGCCAATTCACTTGAGTTTCCTGATTTTAAAGCTGTTATTATAGAGGTTGGAAGTGGTAAAGCAAATAAGCTTAAACTAAAAAATAAAGATAAAACAATAAATAATTTTCTCATTAAGTATAAATTTTTAATCGTTTTGAGCAATAATCAAGCCATTTTAAAAGAAAAAAGTAGCATAAAATTATCTTCCAAAAGTAATAATTTTTACATTAGCACCATGAAGATAAAATTAATAGTCATCGGAAAAACTGATGAGAAATATTTGCAAGAAGGTATTACCAAATACTTAGATAGACTTAAGCATTATGTTTTATTCGAAATAGTGTTAATTAACGATGTTAAAATGGGCACTAAACCAAATACTAGTCTTCAAAAGGAAAAAGAAGGGAAATTATTTTTAGAGAAAATTCAATCCAACGATTTTGTAGTTTTATTAGATGAAAAAGGAAAACCATTAACGTCAATAGAATGTGCTGATTTTCTTCAAAAACGAATGAATGCTTCACAAGATGTCGTTTTTTTAATTGGTGGTCCTTTTGGTTTTTCTCAAGAGATCTATGACAGAGCCAACGACAAATTGTCGTTGTCAAAAATGACCTTTTCGCATCAAATGGTTCGTTTGTTTTTTGTTGAACAACTTTATAGGGCTTTTACTATTATAAAAGGTGAAAAATATCATAATTCCTAAAAGGTAGGATTTCAACAATAGTTCATAACTTATTTTAGAAGTAATGTTAAATTTTTTTAAATTTACGCTATAAAAGTTAAATTAACATAAAAAACTTTACTTTCATTTAAACTAATTTGTATGCGAAAAATTACCATTTTCATAGCATTTGTAATGCTATCTTGTATTGTTTTTGGTCAATCATCATTAACATCAGCTCAACAACTAAATGCTTATAAATCTACTGTTAATACTCAAATAGATTTTGAACAATTGTCGCAAGATTTAGAGAATTTGGCGACAAAGACACCCGATGGTCAAATTAGATGTTTTTCGGTAGAATACAACGAAATGTTAAGGTTAAAGTATCCTAGTATTCAAAATATAATGGATTTCGAATCTTGGATAGCTCCAAAAATAGAGGAATACAATAATAATGTGATTAATGGATCAGTACAAAAGGTTGTGGTTACGATACCAGTAATTATGCACATTATACATAATTCAACTGAAGGTATTGGTACTGGAAGAAATATATCACAAGCTCAGGCTACTTCTCAGATTACTATTTTAAACAACGATTTTAGAAAATTAAATGCTGATACTTCTTTAATACCTGTCCCTTTTAAGCCTTTGGCAGCTGATTTAGAAATTAACTTTGTACCTGCTTTACGTTATGCTTCTAATCATGCTCTAGCTGGTCAAACATTGGCTCAACCTGGAATTGATAGAATTTCTGCACCAACAATACCAGGTGTTGCTAACACTACAACAG
>CAYJMI010000069.1:0-18298 GCA_964371285.1 uncultured Vicingus sp.
GTTGAGAACCTGTATTTGTAAATTTAAAAACATAGGTGTGTTTTGAATCTTGTTTTATTTCACCAAAGTTATGGCTCATGTTAGCAAAATTTACGGATGTTTTAGCCCTAGTTTCTGATTGTGAAGGTTGTTGTGGTTGAGGCTGCTGCGGTAGCGGTTGTTGAAGGTTGGGGTTTGCTATTTGAGTTGGAATTGGTGTTGCATTTGAAACAATATTACTTTTAGGTTCTGATACTTCAGATGAGTTACTTTCGTCCATAAAAAAAGTATCTACCACTAACGTTAGGGCTATAATACCTAACAAACCGATTTTAATGTTTTCTTTCATTTTTTAGTATTACAAATACAACCATCTGATTGATAATTTTGAACCTGATCGTTAAAATTTGAAGTCTTTTCAAAATCATCTTCACAAAGTGTTGCAGGTGCTAAAGTTTTGCAACCCGTACACTCTTTACAATTTTTATCTTTTTTACAAGATGCAAAAGTTAACCCAACACATACTAAACCTAGAATAATTACTTTTCTCATAAAAAAATTTAAAAATACATAGCAAAGTTATGTTTTTTTTAATAAAAATGTTCATATTTTAGTTATACACCAATTTTTCTTTCTTAAACGTATCGTTATTTATTTCTTCAATTGCTTTTAAATATGAATTATTAAATTCGTTTGAAATTTGATAAAATGCAGAAGTTCCCCAAATATTTCTAGCCACCATTGCCTTCAGTCTATTTAATATGACAGGTTTAGAAATATTAATTTGTTCTTCATTTGGTTCTACTTTGTTGTTTTTTGCATATTCAATAAATTGTTCAAGCAATTCTTTTTCTGCATCAAAGTTAGTTGCAAAATCAGTAATAGAGGCATATTTTTTTTCAATTTCTGTTCTTTTGCTATCCATTAATGAAAGCGTAAAATCATTAAAAAACCCTTTTCTGTTAACTAATCCAAAATATTCGGAATATAATGAGGTATCTATTGGAACAAATACATCAGGCATTATTCCACCACCACCATAAACCGTTCTTTTGCTGTTTATCGTTTCATACTTTAAAGAATCTGGGAAAATAATACTGTCTTCATTCATTAATTCACCGTGTTCATACCTACGGGTCAATTCACCGTAATAATCTTCTTTACCACCTTCATACGATCGTTGTATGCATCTACCAGAAGGAGTGAAATATCGTGCAACTGTTAATCGAACAGCAGAACCATCGGTTAAAGTAAAGGGTTTTTGTACTAATCCTTTGCCAAACGAACGACGACCAATAATTAACCCTCTGTCATAGTCTTGTACTGCCCCTGAAACAATTTCAGAAGCAGAGGCAGAACCTTCGTCAATTAAAATAACTAGTTTACCCTTTTCAAATCCACCTTTTACGGCAGTATAATATTCTTGTTTAGGGTTTTTATTTCCTTCAGTAAATACAATTAATTTTTTATCATCCAATAACTCATCAGCCAACTGAATGGCAGTTTTTAGGTAACCACCACCATTTCCACTTAAATCAATAATTAAGTGTTTCATTTTCTGTTTTTTCAATGCTTCTAAAGCATCGGTAAATTCTTTGTCAGTGTTTTGTGCAAAACGGTTGATTTTGATGTAGCCAATATCTGGAGTTGCCATGAAAGAGGCATGAACACTAAAAATTGGAATTTCATCACGAGTAATGGTAAAATCTAATAATTCATTTTTGCTATTTCTTAGAATGGTAACATTAACTTTGGTTCCTTTTTTACCTCTTAGTTTATCTTGAACATCACTATTTTGCAAACCAATTCCTGCAATATTTTCACCATTTACAGAAATAATTTTGTCGCCAGCTATAATTCCAACTTTTTCACTTGGTCCACCAGTAATTGGCGAAACAACAATTAGTGTGTCATTTAAAATATTAAATTCGATACCAACACCTTCAAAATTACCAACCAAAGGTTCGTTCATTTTTTTTACTTCATCAGAAGGAATATAAACAGAGTGAGGGTCTAATTCTTTTAAAGCAGCTACAATTGCATCTTCAACAATTTTGTTTTCTTTGGTTGAATCAACATAAGCATAATTGATGTATTGTAGAAGTGCATCAAATTTACGACCTCCTTCGGTTGCATATTGAGCTTTCAAACTTATAAATGAAAATAAGATAAGAGAAAGTACTGTAGTTTTTTTTATCATTTTGGTATTTTTATATGCTGATACACAAATTTAACTATTTTAGTTACGTTATGGTTGTTAATAATTGTTAAGATTTAGACTAAAGAAAAAGGGTTGAATAAATTCAACCCTTTTTCAAATAGATTAGTTAATTAGTTAAAATCTTTTACCGATTTTAAAAGCTATTCTTAAATCAACACCAATTTTATTACCAAGAATTGGTAAATAATCATTTTGATCCCAATCTTTAGTTACATTGTTATCTTCAGCATTTTTATTACTAATTGTAATGGAGTTCGTAAGTGCTTTACCAATACCTATTTCTGGCTCCACATAAAAACCATTGTTTGCCACCCATTTATAACCAGTTAATGCTCCTAATGCAATTGTAGAAGAATTAACGTTTGTTTTTTCAATAGTTGTTATCAAAGTAGTTGGGTCTTGAGCCAAAAATATATTGTCTTTAGAGCTAGAACTTCTGTATCTTCCATATACACCTAAGTAAAAACCGTCAGTACCTTTTTCTGGTGAAGTAAAATATTTATAGGTAGGTATAATGTTAAATTCAGAGTATTTTTCTCCGCCTTTTTCAAACATATTTTTATTAGTAAAATTTACATTTAAACCAACGGATTGTTTTTCTCCAAAACCATGTTCGAAACCAATCTCATAAGTTGAGATAATAAAGTTTAAAACATTAATACTTACATCGTTAGTTTGAGCTCTAAGAGCAGAGCTCGATATTAAAGCAGCAACAACTAGAATCGATATTTTTTTCATAACATTAATTTTTAATTAATAATTACCACCAACCATTTGTATTATAAGTAACTGTTTTTGGTTGACCATTTCCATAAGCAACACCTACATCTCTAATAGCTTTAATTGATTCGCTAACTTGTTCTTGTTCTTTTAAAATGTATTTCCATTCGCGATCATCAATTGCTTTAACTTTAGCTGCTATTTTAGCATTTAAGGCTTTTACTTCTCCATAACAACTTGCTTGTGGTTCAATAGTAGCTAGAATAGCTCCAGCTTGATTTGCAGCATCAACATTTTGATTTCCATTCCAAATACCATTAGCTTCAGCTAATTTCAACTTACAATCTCTATCTACCATTTTTTGATAAACAGGTTTAACTGCTGTCATAGTTTTTTCATAGCAATCAGCACAAGCATCAGGAACACTAGTTAATAAGAAAATAGCCTCTTCAAATTTATTTTGTTCTTCTAGAGTTTTAGCTTCTTTTATGATAAAAGGACATTTAGAATTGTAATACTCAACAGTTTTTTGTTTTCCTTTTTGAACGAAAGCAACTATGTTCGGGTCAGAAGGTTTAACGTTGTTTAAAGCACTCATGTATGCTTTAGTTTCGTTGGTTCCAACCCCTTTTACTTGAATGGATTGACTTGCAAACAATGTACCATCAAATCCATCTCCTATATATAATGCAACATCAAGTGTGTAAGCTTGCATAGGCGGAGCGGTAGCAGTTAAATCTTTGGTTAAAACAGTAATATTTGCAGTTAAAATAAATCTTGAATTAAAACCACTATTAGCAACACCATTACTCGTAATTACCTGAGTTAATTTATTAGATAAAGATTGACGTGCTGTTGTTGGCATCCCTTCAATTTGGTTTGGAACCCAAGCAGTAACGGCAACTCTAGCTAAATCATCTTTTTTTTCTTGAGCAGATGTTGTATTTGCGAACAAGAAAATAGCTGTGATTGAAGCAATTTTTATTATTATATTCTTCATATTTATGAGTATTAATTTGTGAATTGATTATTTATTTTTCACCTAAAACAATTACAGCCTGACCTAAACCTTTCATCATTAATTTATTAGTGATAGAGTAAGGTGGGTTTTTAAGGAAGGTTTGTAAGCCTTTAGCCCAAGCTCTTGCATCAGTAGCTTTACCAGCATCATTATATAATGGGATACGAACTTGTTCGAATAACATCATATTTTCTGTTGCATCAGAAGTATTAAATCTTCCTTTTACTGTATTAGCAGTCATCCATTCTTCAATTACTTCACTCAATTCTTTACCATCAAATTCAGTTTCTAAGTCATCTGACCAAGAGTCGAATTTTTTAACACGAATAATAATTTCTCTACCATTAGCAAACATATCTTCAAAATGTTTCATTAAAGTAGCATTGAAGTTATCGATATGAGCTGTAACAGCTTCTTGCAACAAAACAGCAGTTTCTGCAGAGAAAGAAGGAGCACCAGTACCAACAGCTGTAGCTATTTGTTTGTCTGTGTACGCATCTAAACCTTGTAAATTAAATGTTATTGATTTTTTTGGACCTGTTGTATTAACCGTCCAAGATAATTGCATGATAATATCAGCTTTTGCTACTCTTTTTAATGCATCAACAGGAGATTCAGTTAAACCACTTCCTGATTTAGAAGTTAACATGTTGTTTTCTGCTGCTTCAGATTCTAAACTTTTAATGGCAGATTCCATATTTTTTAATGGAAAATCACGTTCAGCCATCATTCCATTAATAGCACTGATAACAGTGTTTATATCTGGATTTTCTTGAAAAGCTTTTTTGTAATTTGGTATTTTAACTTTAGTACCTTGATTGTCAAATTCCATAACATATCCATTAGAGATGCACCACTGATCACTAGGTACAACCATAATGGTTGGTTTTTTTGCTTGACCAAAAGCCAAGGATGATACTAATATTGTTGATAATGATAATAATATAATTTTTTTCATTTTTTTTAGTTTAAATTTTATAATAAGTTAATTATTGAATGATGATTTTGTCTTGAATCATACGTTCTTTAAGCTTAGCTCGTTGAACTCTAACAATTACAGCATAGTCTTCTTGTGAACCAGCTTGAGAGCGACCTTTTCTAACATCACTATGCATATCTGAAGCGTCTTCAGAAGTAATAAATTCTTTGTAAGGTCCTTGGTCTACAAAAAATGCATTGAAATAATCCTCAAATTTTTCTCTAGCGTTTGGATTAAACAATACTGGTTTTACATTACATTCTTTACTGCCTTTTGTTATACCTTTGAAAAGAACATCTTTTACAGCATTTTTTTTAGCTTGCTCCATTGCATCTTCTCTATTTCTTCCTTTACCATGAGCTCTAATGGTTTGAGAGCCATCGCCCTCTACTCCTAAACACTCTGATTCAACCTCATAAAAGCCAGCTGTTTTTTTCTGTTTTTTTTGAGCAGAAGAGTTAAATGTAAATCCTACTAGAAATAGTAGTAAAATACATGATGTTTTAAATATTGTTTTCATAGTTATAAAGTTTTAGAGGTTAAAATCCTGATGATAATCCTTTAACTATACCAGCTGCTTCAAGGTCTTTTCTTAATAAATCAGTCATTACTGTAACTACTACACCAACTTTATACTCTTTACCAACTTTGATTGGAGTAGGAGTAGCATCTCCTGAATTAGATACAAATTTCATGTATTTTCCACCTTCAGCAAAAAATGGATCAAAGAAATCAGCTTTTGATTGTTCTAATGATGGATCATTGGCTAACGGTTTTTGAGGAGTACAACCTTGTCCACCACCAGCATATCCTTGAAAAATAATTCCATGAACTGCATTCTTTTTTGCTTGACTTGTAGCAATGTTTGCATTTTTAGAATAAGACCAAACTTTAATTAGTTTAGTACCTGGTTGGCCAATACCAACACATTCAATTTCATAACGCCAACTTGCGGTTGCTTGATCTGCTTTTTTTTGTTTACCAGCTTGAGCTGATGCAATTAGTGTAAAAGCAAGAAATACACCTGTTAATAAACTTGCTTTGTTAATCATTTTTTTCATAATTTATTTGTTTTTAGTTATTAATTGATTTGTCTGATAAGCATTCCAGGGTAATATCCTTTACCACCTTTAAATGTAGTAAAATCTAAAGTATAATCTAATTTGATTGGATTTCCTTCTTCATCCACAGGTTCTTCACCCGGTGCAAATTTGTTGTTCCAAATTTTATTTTTCTCAACATTTATTACACCTTTTCTTTTGTATTTTACTTTTCCTAATTCATCTACTGTTTGTTCTAATACTTCATATTTATCACCATTTTCAACACCTTCTTTTAATCCGATTTTTGCAGTTAATGGATCTACACCTGTTAATGGGGTTTTAGTTCTGAATTTTTCAAATTTACGTTGTAATTTAGCATAAACTGCATCTATTGATTTTAAAGTAGCATTTTTGATGATCATGTCTTCATCCTTAGCATTAGAGCCTAAACCTGAAATCAAGATGGAAGCTTTTTGAAAACCTAACAATTCTAATTTAAATAAATCAGCATTGTCAAAGGCTTCTTTTTTGGCTGGGTCAATTTTAGAATCATCCATCCAGTAATTTTGGTAAAAAACTGCAGAAGTAGAATCGTTCCAGTTAATTTGATAAAGATAAGCTGTTGTCCATACAGAATAACCGTCTTTAGTTTTATTGTAAAGTACATCAGCTGCTTTTTCAGCAATTTCTTTAAAAGCACCAGGTTTAGTAGCTGCAAGTGCATAAGTACTATTTTTTATAGCTAAAGCAATAGGTTCATTACTAACAAATTTAGAATAATTGACAACAACAAAAGTATTCGGTAACAACTCTTCACCTGCATCAGCCAACATTGCATCACCTCTGGCGGTACTGGACGCAACAGCTATGTCCTGAGCAGAAGCATCGTACATTCCTCGTTCTTCGATAAGGCTCATGTTAAAAGCACCATTATCCTTTCTACTGAACCATTTGGCAATAATTTTATTTGCAGTTTTATTATCAGCAAAATATTTATTAATAGCAGGACTAAAATCTTTATCTTCTTTCTTGGCTTTTTCACCTTCGACAACTTCTTGTTCAACCAAAAAATTAGCAAGGTTAAAAGATTTTCCTTCAACGGTATGGTCATTATATTTGTCCGGAAAAGGGGCTTCGTTAAATGTTTTTAGAATAATATCTATTTTAGGAAGTTTAGCATCTTCAATAATCATGGTATGAAGAGAACTTCTTCGGTATTTAATTGCTGCAGTAGATTTGTCTGTTGCATCAATTTTACCTGATTCTTTTTTTTCTTCAGGTGCTTTTTCAGTTTTTTCTTTTTTAACTTTTTCCTCTTTTTGAGCATAAGTTGAAACAGAAAATCCGGCTACTAATACAGTAACAACTGCTTGATTAATAAATGATTTTCTGATAAGTAATAATTTTTTCATAGTTTTTTTTTAAATTAAGGTTAACCAAAACTACATAAAAAAAGGATGTAATTAAATGATTGTAAAAAAATTAGAAAGAAAAATTTTCAAACACCCTTTTTCCAATTATTATGCCAAAAATAAATTGGTTAATTTGATTAAGTAATATAGGGGTTATTAACTCAATTTATTAATAATCAACAGCTAAACTAGAAACAACTTCTTTTATACTTAAAAGTAATTTGTATTTTATTTCATCACTATCATCAAGAACTTCTTCAATATCAAAAACTGCATCCACAATATCTTGTTCATCAAAAGTAGTGTCGAAATTTTCGATAACGGTCAACACTTCTAAACAAATCGTATAATCTCCATTTACGGCTAGTCGTACCAAAGTATTTAAATGTTCACTTGCATCCAAAGAGGATTGCCAAAATATGGATATTAAAAAGGGTTGAATGGATTTGTATTTTGGATTATTTATTGCTTTAAACAAGGGCTGTATGGCTGTTTCACTTTTTAAATCAAACAATAAATTGGTAAGTTGAGATTTTATTTCTTGGTCTTTTGTTTGTGTGTAAACTTCCAAAATTTCAGCAATAGCTTCCTTTTGTCCGTGACTTCTCAATTGTTTGATGGCAACTATAATTTTTTCTTTATCATCAGATTTTAAATCTTTGATGATATTATTAAATCGGTTGTTATTTTCTTCAGCCATAATTTTTTTATAATACAAAAGCTTCCATCAAACGATGAAAGCTTTTAAATAATAGGATTTTTATCTTTTTTAATAGTAAATCAATCTTCTAACTTTTGCAACGTGTTTTGCTAAACGAATAACTTGTTTAGTGTAACCAAATTCGTTGTCGTACCAAACATAAAGTACAATATTTTTTTTGTCTTTTGATACAATAGTAGCAACACTATCAAAAACCGAACAGCAAGTATTTCCAATAATATCGTTAGACACTAATTCTGGATCGTTTTCATATTTAATTTGATTTACCAATTTCCCTTCTAAAGCAGCTCTTCTAATTATTTCGTTTACATCGGCAACAGAAGTTTCTTTTCCGATATTCAAATTTAAAATGGCTAAAGAACCATTTGGTGTGGGTACTCTAACAGCATTTGCAGTTAGTTTGTCTTTTAAGCTAGGAACAACTTTTGTAACTGCATCACCAGCACCAGTAGAAGTAATGACCATGTTAATAGCAGCAGATCGACCTCTACGAGGTTTTTTGTGCATATTGTCCAATAAATTTTGGTCGTTAGTATATGCGTGAACTGTTTCAATATGACCTTTTATGATACCTAATTTATTTTCAATGGTATATAAAATAGGAGCTATTGCATTGGTAGTACATGATGCGGCAGAGAAAACATTTAACTCATCAACATTAAACTCTTCCTCATTAATACCATAAACAATGTTTGGAACTTCTTTACCAGGAGCTGTTAATAATACTTTACTGGCTCCTTTAGATTTTAAATGTCTGGATAATGCCTCTTTATCTTTAAAAACACCTGTATTATCAATAATTAATGCATCATTTATCCCATAAGCTGTATAATCAATATCTTCAGGATTAGCGGCATCAATCATTTTAACAATTTGACCATTAATGATTAAGGCATTGTTTTTAATGTCTTCATCAACAGTTCCTGAAAACAAACCGTGAACAGAGTCATTTCTTAGTAGAGCTGCTCTTTTAGTAATGGTTTCCGGTGTTACACCTCTGGTTACAATAGCTTTTAGCCTTAATTGTTGCCCTTTACCAGCTTGTTTTATTAATTCTCGGGCTGCTAATCTACCAATTCTACCAAAACCGTAAAGAACAACATCTTTTGGGGTTATAAATGGTGTATTTGAATTATCGAAACCAGCTAATTTATCTTTTAAAAAATCAAGTTGAGAATTGTATTTGTTTTTTTCTAAACTCCACTCACTGGCTAATTTACCAATATCTAATTTTGATGGAGCTAAATTCAAGTTGCACAATTCTTTAGCGATAGAGGTTGTTTCCTGAATGCTTACAGGGTTAAAAACAATTGATTTTGCTACCTTGTGTAACTTTAATACTTCTGAGATGTTTTTGCCAACCAATGGATTTCTAAATAATATTAGTTCTACTGATCTGCCATACATTAAATCGCCTATATAACTGATTAAGTTTATAGCTGATTTTTCGTCGTTTACGTACTGATTTAATCTAAATTCGTAAGCTGCTTTATTGTCTGCTAATTCCATTTTTAAAAAGTTTTTATCCTAAATATGTTTTTAATAAATTACTTTTTGATGAATGTCTTAGTCTTCTAATGGCTTTTTCTTTAATTTGACGCACTCTTTCTCGTGTTAAATTAAATTTTTCACCAATTTCTTCTAATGAAAGTGGGTGGATAATACCTATACCAAAAAACATTCTTAATACTTCTTGTTCTTTATCTGTTAATGTAGATAATGAACGACCAATTTCTCTTTGTAAAGACTCATTCATTAACAAAAGGTCAGAATTTGGGGCATCATTATTTGCTAATACATCTAATAAGTTTCCATCTTCATCATCTCTAAAAGGAGCATCAACAGACACGTGTCTTCCAGAAATTTTCATGGAATCTATCACTTTGTCCTCACCCATTTCTAAAACATGAGCCAATTCATCAACCGATGGTTCTCTTTCAAATTCTTGTTCTAATTTTGAAAAAGCTTTGTTAATTCTGTTTAAAGAGCCAACCTGATTTAATGGTAATCGTACAATTCTTGCTTGTTCGGCAATAGCTTGTAAAATAGATTGACGAATCCACCAAACGGCGTAAGAAATAAATTTAAAACCTCTAGTTTCGTCAAATCGTTGAGCGGCTTTAATTAAACCTAAATTACCTTCGTTAATTAAATCAGGTAGTGTAAGCCCTTGGTTTTGATATTGTTTCGAAACAGAAACCACAAACCTTAAATTGGCTTTTACTAATTTTTCTAATGCTTTTTGGTCGCCTTGTCTAATTTTCCGGGCTAATTCTACTTCATCTTCTGCGGTTATTAACTCTTCTCTTCCGATTTCTTGTAAATATTTATCAAGAGATGCACTATCACGATTCGTAATAGATTTGGTGATTTTGAGTTGTCTCATTAAGATAGTTTATGTTAATTATGGATAGGGTTGGACAAATTTACCCATAAATTTGATTGTAAATTAAAAATGTGTTTACTTTTTATTTATTGATGAATAAAGAGTTTTTGTCGTAGTTTATTTAAGATTTGACGATAAAAATTAACAAAAAAAACCGATTGTCTCTACAAGTTTTTTGAATGAATGGTTTTGATTTGTGGTTTGTAGTTTACAACTACATACAGTTATTCAGAATTAATATGTTGTTTTAGTGTAGTTTTCGATTCTATTGCTTTTTGATACGGTTAGCAGCACCCCCCCCATAGCTATCTAGGTTTTGCTTCTTTTTTTTACCACCTAGAAAATTAACATATAAGTTACTAGTTCGAGTTTAACGCAGTCCTTCGTTTCCTCAGGATAAATTCCACTCGGACTTACAGTAACTAACTAATATATTTGAACTATTGAAATGGAACGAGTTACGCTTCGCTAAACTCGCACCAGCGATGGGGGTTAATATTTTTTTCATCCGAAACTGTATGAATAAAGCACAAATGTTCCAACAATGTAACTCAAAATGTTCACTATGATTGTCGCAATAATAAGTTCTTTAATTTTATAAAATTTTCTTAAAAACAGCCAATTTGTCAAGATTTCAATTATAAGAGTTAATACAAAAGCACAAGCGTACAAAATATAAAGCCATTTCATACTTTCATTATTTGTTACGTCAACTTCATTGTTACTAACCCAAGGAAACCAAACAACTAACCACCAACCCCCATTTAATTTTAATGAAGCTAAAATGCCGATTATTCCACTTATGATATTTGTTGCGGTGGTTACACCATAAATTCTTTTATCGAAATAAGTTTTGTTTAGGGTTTTTGACATTAATAGTGATTCAAACAGAATCACAAAAGCCATAAAAATCCAACCCTGTGGTAAAAAAGCAAAAATTCCGAAACTTACATTTAGAATTATCATTTTAGTTTGATTTTACAGTTATTAATAGTTCGCTGTCAAAAATTGCTGCTGGTGATATTACTATTTCGTTCATTGGAATTTTATCACCATATCGTTCTTTCATTTTCTTCTTAACCGCTTCGTTTGTCAAGTTAAAGTCGCTAAGTTTTTCAAGTTCCCCGATTTCAATTACTGTCGCTCTTTGATATACTTTCCAAATCAGTTCTGAACAGTAAATTTTGTCGTCACTCCACTCAAAAGTCAGGTCGTAATTTTTGCCTTTAAATTTATTTCCTTCGTTTTTCATTTTTTGAAGAGTCTCGGCTGTCAAAACTTGGTCAGCGTTTTTAAGTCGCTTGATTACATAATGTCCATTTTCACCACGAGCAATCCATTTGTCGAGAGGTGTTGTCTTAACTGGTTGAATTGCTTCAAAAACGTAAAACTGTTCGTTGTCGATGTAAACTATACCACAATGCGAATATTTTGAGTTTGTCGCAAGTTGTATGGCTTTGCTTTGTCCTGAAAGTGAAGTTTGGAAAATTAAGTCGCCATTTTTTAATTTTTCATTGTCGACAAGTTGTTTTATTTCCTTTTTTGCATTGTCAAGTCGGTGTTTCGGGTCGTAAAATTTTCGTTTAGCTGAAAGTCCACCGAAAATTATCAGTCCTAAAAGTCCAAGTATGAATATTGCTTTTTTCATTGTCTTTATTTGTTGCGGTGTCGTTCTCTACGCTTGCAGGTAACGCTCGGGCTATCGGTAGTTTTTTGGTTTGCGTGGAGCCTTTGTGCGAGATTACCGATAGCTGATGTTAGCCCAAGTTAATTCACGAGTTAACGACACGCTTCCAATGCTCCCATGATTTTTCTAAATTTTGAAATGCTTCAGTTAATTTATCATAATTCATCTTATCCTCATCTTTAACGTTTTCAAGCTTAATTTTTAATCCTGTCCCTGATTTAGTGTCCAGTATGTGATTGTCAGCAATTTCTTTAGAAATTTCGTATTCTTTGCAAGCATCAAGTTCTGAGAATACTTCCTCTAATGAAATACACAGTTTTGATATTGATTTTAATTGACGAATATTTTTGATTTGAAAAATATTTAGCCAACCTAAAAATGAATATGGATTAATATCATTAATTACTGGTCGTACAAAATCATCAAATTTTTGCCAGCGATCAGGATACGAATTTTTTTCGAGGTCTTTTGTTAGATTTGGAAAGAGAGGATGTCTTTTGTCTTGAGTGTTTTCCGAATTATATTCATAAACTTGAATCATGTCATCTATGATTACGCCAAGTGAATATCTATAACGATCTCTAAACATTTGAACCTTAGTTTTTTTTATTGCCTTGTCTGTTTCATTTATTGGATACTCTTTTGTCGCATCAACAACTTTTTTAATTCTGATTCCACCAGTGGACTTCCGAAATTGCTTATAAAAGAAATACCATGTAATTATAAATCCGGCGATTACACCAATAAAAAGGTCCGAAGTCAAAATTTTATAAATAAATCTAAAGGAGTGAATAATTATCTCGGTACTTGTTTCGCAATATTCCATAGTCTGTTATAATTTGGGCTAACGTGCGGATAAGCACACATGTTACTTATCCACACTATATATTTACCCAAATGTAATAAAAAAATACTTGGAATTTTATAAACTCAATAACTACATTGGGTCAACATCAATAACAATTTTTACTGATTTGTAGGGACTATTTACCTCGAAATCGTTTTTAAGGTTTTTAATAATTTCTCTGGTTTTAATAACAGAAAGGCTTTTCTCAATTTTTATAATAATCTCTTTTTGATACAGGTTTTTAATTCTCGCTATTAAAGGATACTCGGGACCAAGAATACGGTCTCCAAACTTTATTCTAAGATTGTTGGCAAATTCGGCAGCTCCGGCATTCAGCACATCTTTGTCGCGGTGTTTTAACGAAAAATGAATGATGCGATAGAAGGGAGGGTAATGAAAATTTTTACGTTGCAAAATCTCGTAGCTGTACATTCCCACATAATCGGAGTCAACCACTTGTCGGATAATGGAGTGAAAAGGGTCGTAGGTTTGTATCAATACCTTGCCACGTTTGGCTTTTCGTCCTGCCCGTCCGCTTACTTGGCTCATCAATTGGTACGAACGTTCAAACGCTCTAAAATCAGGAAAATTGAGCATGGTATCGGCATTTAAAATACCCACTAATGCCACATTGTCGAAATCCAAACCTTTGGTAACCATTTGTGTGCCTACCAACACATCCACGTTGCCGTCTTCAAAATCGGAAATAATCTGGTGGTACGCATTTTTGCTTCGGGTGGTATCGGCATCCATTCGGGCAATGCGTATTTTCGGAAAATAAATGGCTAATTCTTCTTCAATTTGCTCCGTTCCAAAACCTTTTAAGGTAATTCGGGTACTACCACAAGCATTACACGCAGGGGGCATTTTTTTGTTGCTCCCGCAATAGTGGCATTTTAACACATTATTTAGTTTGTGATAGGTGAGTGAAACATCACAATTGTTACATTGAGGAACATTTCCACATTCCTCACAAATCATAAAAGGGGCATAACCTCTGCGGTTTTGGAATAAAATCACTTGTTCTTTGTTATCAAAAGCCTCGGTCATTAATTTGAGTAAATCGGGTGTAAAGTGCGATTTCATCATTTTTTTTCGGGTGGCTTCTTTTACGTCGGCACACAAAATTTCGGGCATCATCACGCCACCGTGTCGTTTGCTCAGTTCTACGTAGCCGTATTTATTTTCTTTGGCGTTGTAGTAACTCTCTACCGAAGGCGTTGCCGAACCCAGCAACACTTTTGCCTGATGAATTTTTGCCAACACAATAGCAGTATCTCGAGCATGGTAACGTGGGGCAGGGTCGTATTGCTTAAAGGTGTTTTCGTGTTCTTCGTCGATAATGATTAAACCCAAATTGCTGTAGGGTAAAAATAGGGCAGAACGTGCTCCCATAATAATCTGGAAACGTTCGGAATTGTTTTTTAATACTTCGTTCCAAACTTCAACCCGTTCATTTTCGTTAAACTTGGAATGGTAAACCCCAATTCGGTTGCCAAAAACCTTTTGCAAACGCACAATCAACTGTGTGGTTAAAGCAATTTCGGGCAACAAATACAACACTTGTTTACCTTCGGCAAGGGATTCGTTAATCAGTTTAATATACAATTCGGTTTTGCCCGAACCGGTAACGCCATGCAGCAAGGTAACATCTTTTGTGTTAAAGCTTTCTTTAATTTCGGTATAGGCTTTTTGTTGGTGTTCGTTGAGTGTTTTTTCGCCCATCAATTCGTTACGGTATTTGCCCAATCGGCTTTCTTCCACATCGTACAGTTCAAACACGTTTTTCTCTACCAATTGATTGATAATGGATGAAGAAACGTTGGCTTGGGTTTGCAAATCGAGTTTTTTAACTTCGTTGGGTATTTTGCTGTAGCGGTTGTTTAGTTTTAAAAAAGTAAGCAACGTTTCGAGTTGTTTTTTGGCTTTGCCGAGTTGGTTAAAAACTTGCTCTAAGTTTTTTTCTTCGTTGGCATAATTACTTAATCGAACGTAAGTTATTAGCTTTGGTTTAAACTTAGCTTTAACTTCTTCTTCCACCACAATAGCTCGTTTTTCAATCAACGATTTTACAATTTTGTGGATGTTTTTAATGTTTAAAATCTCCGAAATTTCTTGTAAGCTAAGCACGTTTCGTACTTCTAAGGCTTCAAAAATGGAGTATTCTTGGTCGGTTAAATCGGTTATCGGGTTGCCTTCAAAAGCGGTATTTAACACCACTTTACTTTCGCTGGCTAGTTTAAACGCTCCTGGCAATGCTGCATTAAATACATCACCGGGGTTGGCAAGGTAATAATCGGCAATCCAATCCCACAACTGTAACTGACGAGCATTTACAATGGGTTGCTCATCTAATAGCGATTCTACGTATTTAGCCGAGTATTCTTTGGGAGGTGTTTGGTGAATACGTTTAACCAAAGCGGTGTACAATTTACCACCTTTACCAAAAGGCACAATAACTCGCTGACCAACTTGTATATAATCGTTTAACTCAAATGGCAAGCGGTAGGTAAATAAATTGGGTACCGATAAAGGAAGTACAACATCAATAAATTTAGTTTCTTTTGCCATGTGGTAAAGATAAAAAATAAGAGTTGAAATCTTTTCTAAAGTTCAAAACTTTAGAAAAGATGTTAGTTTAGAATTTACGTAAGCCATTTTTTCAACTCCACACAATTTATTTCGTTTTAATACGTATTTTAGCCATCACTAAGTAAACTATTCAATGAGGTTAATTTTATTCGCCATTTTAGTTCTAAATTTTTTGTTCACAAATGCTCAAATAGGTGGTAATAGCACCTATCAGTTTTTAAATGTTCCAGTGTCGAGTAGGGTTGGAGCAATGGGCGGAAGTGCATTATCTATTAGAGATAATGACCCAAATTTAACCCTGAATAATCCTTCATTGCTTACTCAATCCATGAGTTCGTCGATTACGTTAACGTATTTAAATTATTTTGCTGATATCAATTATGGCTATGTTTCATACATTCAAGATTTTAAAAAATGGGGAACTTTTTCAGGAGGTTTAAACTACATTGATTATGGTAAGTTTTTAGAAACCGATGCTGGTGGTAATGAGCTTGGCAATTTTACGGCAGGAGAATATGCTTTTGTGTTGGGTTGGGGAAAAAGTATTGATACGTTGTTTTCAATTGGAGCCAATTTAAAACCCATTTACAGTAATTTGTACGAATACCATTCGTTTGGTTTGGCGATGGATGTAGCGGCAACGTATTACAATCCAAAATCAAATATTGGAGTTGCGTTAGTAGTTAAAAATATTGGGACTCAACTCACCACCTATGTTGAAGGAGGAGAAAGGGAACCAATTCCTTTTGAAGTTCAACTAGGAGTTTCAAAAAAATTAAAACATGTGCCGATTCGATTATCAATAGATTTGGTTCACTTACAAAACTGGAATTTATCTTATAACGATTCTACCTATTTAACCAATACCAGTACAAAGCTCACTGATGAAGAAAAAGCCGAGCGAAATAAAACTTCGATATGGAGTGAATCTCTTCGGCATGTTGTAATTGGTACAGAAATTATACCTTCTAAAAGTTTTAGTGTTCGGTTTGGTTTAAACATTAAACGTAGAGCAGAATTAGGTTTAGATGATAGAGCAGGGTTAGCAGGTTTTAGTTGGGGATTGGGTTTTAGAATAAAGAAATTTTATTTTAGTTATGGTAGTGCAAGATATCATTTAGCAGGTTCGTCCAACCATTTTACAGTAAGTACAAATATTGGTGATTTTTATAAAAATGATGCACTGCCAGTCCAACCCAAAGAAAAGAAAGTAAAGCCGGTTAAAGAAAAAAAGGTGAAAAAATCTAAATCGGCAGACGAATGAAGAAAATTGTAATTGCAATTGACGGATATTCTTCGTGCGGAAAAAGTACCCTTGCAAAACAATTGGCAAAAGAGTTAGGTTATGTTTATGTTGATACTGGAGCGATGTATCGAGCTGTTGCCTACTATGCCAATCAACATGGTTTTTTTGATAAAAATGCACTGAGTGTTTCTAAATTATTGGAGGCATTGCCAAAAATTGACATTACTTTTTCGTTTAATTCACAATTCAATAAGTCAGAAACGTGTTTGAATGGTGTAAACATAGAACAATACATCAGAACCATTGAAATTTCTAACCAAGTAAGTAGAATAGCTCAAATTAAAGAAGTTAGAGAAAAAATGGTTGACTTGCAACGAGCTATGGGAAAGGGAAAAGGATTGGTAATGGATGGAAGAGATATTGGTTCGGTAGTTTTTCCTGATGCTGAGCTTAAATTATTTATGACAGCCAGTCCGGAAATTAGAGCAAAACGACGATTTGATGAGCTAAAAGCTAAAGGAGACCATGTTACCTTTGAAGAGGTTTTTACCAACATTACTTTAAGGGATAATGATGATACAACCCGCTCGGAAAACCCACTAATAAAAGCTGAAAATGCGGTAATTATTGATAATTCTAATTTATCACCAACCGAACAATTTTCTCTTGCACTAAACTTAGCGAAAGACATCATTAATAATTAGTTACTTAATTCAAAGTAATAATCCTGTTTAGGATTCTTTTTTTATAAATATTATCAGTAAATTTGCCGAGTTTATAATGATTTTTAGCAAAATAACATGGTAGAAGTTTTAAGTAAGATTAAGGTTGAAAAAATTAGTCAATCGAGAATTCCTGAGGTAGATTTCGAAAATATTATTTTCGGTAAAGAATTTTCCGACCACATGTTTGTTGCAGAATATAAAAACGGAGAGTGGCAAGATTTAAAAATTGTGCCTTATGGTCCAATAAGTGTTAGTCCTGCTTGTGCTGCATTACATTATGGACAAGCGATTTTTGAAGGAATGAAAGCCTATAAAAATGAACAAGGAGAAATATTTTTATTTAGACCTTACGATAACGCTAAACGTATAAATATATCAGCTAAACGTATGTGTATGCCCGAAATTCCAGAAGAAATTTTTATGGAAGGGTTAAAACAGTTAGTAAAACTTGATTCAGATTGGATTCCTTCTAACGAAGGTAGTTCGCTCTATATTAGACCGTATATGTTTGCAAGCGAACAACTTTTAGGTGTTCGCCCATCTGAAGAATACACTTTTATCATCTTTACTGCTCCAGTTAATTCATATTACAGTGTTCCGGTTAATGTAAAAGTTGAAATGGAATACTCTAGAGCAATGCAGGGTGGCGTTGGTCATGCTAAAGTTGCTGGTAATTATGGTGCTGCTTTATATCCTGCAAAAATGGGGCAGAATAATGG
>CAYJMI010000070.1:0-18264 GCA_964371285.1 uncultured Vicingus sp.
TTAATTATACCATTCCTTTAACAGGAGGTTGCGGAGCAGTAAGTGCTACAGGAACAATTACAGTAACTCCAAACAATACGGTATCTGTTGCATCATCCGCACCAACCGTGTGTATCAATACAGCAATCACAAATATTACCCATACCACCACAGGAGCTACAGGAATAGGAGTAGCAGCAGGCTTACCAGCAGGAGTAACAGCGAACTGGGCAGCAAACACCATTACGATAAGTGGTACTCCAAGTGTAGCAGGAACATTTAATTATACCATTCCTTTAACAGGAGGTTGCGGAGCAGTAAGTGCTACAGGAACGATTACTGTAAACCCAATACCAGTAGCACCAACAGCCAATGGAACAACTATTTGTTCTGGCAACACAGCAACAATAACAGCAACGGCTCCTGGAGGAACATATCGATGGTACAATGCTGCCGTTGGCGGAACATTATTATTTACTGGAGCTAGTTATACTACACCAATTTTAGCTACTACCACTACTTATTATGTACAAACTACCATTGGTGGTTGTACTAGTCCAAGAACTGCAGTTACGGTTACTGTAAATCCAACACCTGTTGCACCAACAGCTAGTGGAACAACTATTTGTGAAGGTAATACGGCAACAGTAACAGCAACAGCCCCAGGTGGCACTTATGAATGGTACGATGCAGCTATTGGAGGAACATTTTTGTTTACTGGAGCAAGTTATACTACACCTATTTTAACTTCAACAGACACCTTCTATGTACAGTCAACAATTACTGGATGTACGGGTTCGAGAACAGCGGTTGTAGTTACAGTAACCCCAACAGACAATCCCTCATTTAATTATTCATCAGGAACTTATTGTGTAACAGGAACAAATCCTACACCAACAATTACTGGTGGTTTTGGAGGTACATTCTCTTCTTCACCTGCTGGTTTAACAATAAATCCCACTACAGGAACAATAACATTAGCATCGAGTGCATTAAATACTTATTCTATTACTTTTACAACTAATGGACCTTGTCCTGATAATAGCTCGGTAAGCATTACTATAACCAATGCTCCTGATGCCACATTCTCATATACAACACCTATTTGTCAGAGTGGTGGAAATGAATTACCGTCATTTCCAATAGGTTCTAGTGGCGGTGTTTTTAGTGCTGCTCCTGCAGGATTAGTATTTGTAAACACAAGTACTGGAGAAATCAATACTTCTGCATCAACATTTGGAATATATACTATAACTAATTTTATTGATACCACAGGAGGTTGTGCTGCTGCTTCAGCAAATTTTTCTGTTACCATTGACCAAGCAGCAACAGTTAATGCGGGAACATATAGTGATATTTGCTCAGGAACTACGTTGAACTTAAGTGGAACTATTGGTGGCAGTGCTGGTTCTGCAACATGGAGCGGAGGCACGGGAACTTATGCTCCTGATGCCAATACCTTAAATGCTACTTATACTCCGAGTGCGGGAGAACAAACAGCAGGGATTGTAACGCTTATTTTAACCACAAATGACCCAGCAGGTTTTTGTTCGGCAGTGGCTGATACCGTTTCAATAAATATTATTCCTTTACCTGTTGCACCAACAGCAAGCGGAACAACGATTTGCGAAGGAGAATCTACAACCCTTACGGCAACGGCACCAGGCGGAAATTATGAATGGTATGATGCTTTAACAGGTGGAACATTACTGTTTACCGGAGCAAGTTATACTACAGGAATTTTAACTTCTACAACAACGTATTATGTACAAACCACAGTAAATGGCTGTGCTGGACCTAGAACAAGTGTAACAGTAAATGTTACCCCACTTCCTGCTGCACCTACAGCTAGTGGAACTACAATATGTTCTGATTCTACTGCTACTGTAACTGCAACAGCCCCCGGCGGTACTTATGAATGGTTTGATGCTGCTGTATCTGGAACTTCATTAGACACAGGAGCTTCATACACCACTCCGATTTTAACTGCTACAGATACTTTTTATGTTCAAACAACAGTTTCAGGATGTACAGGATTAAGAACAACAGTTATTGTTACAGTAAATCCAATACCAACAGCACCAATAGTAGGTAATCAAACAATATGTAATGGAAGTAGTACTACATTAACAGCAACAGCCCCAGGTGGAACTTATGAATGGTATGATGCTGCATCTGGTGGAACATTACTGTTTACCGGAGCAAGTTATACCACACCTATTTTAATTGCTACCACTACTTATTATGTACAAACTACAGTTAGCGGTTGCACAAGTGCAAGGACTACAGTTACTGTTACAGTAAATCCAATTCCGGCAGCACCAACAGCAAATGGAACAACTATTTGTGAAGGAAATACAGCAACATTAACCGCTACCGCACCTGGGGCAACTTACAGATGGTATAATGCTGCCTCGGGAGGAACATTACTTGCTACAGGAGCAAATTATACTACTCCTGTTTTATCAACAACTACTACTTATTATGTACAAACAACAACAGGCGGATGTACTAGTACAAGAACAGCAGTAACAGTAACGGTTATTCTAAACGACGACCCTACTTTTGCTTATTCTTCAGGAACGTATTGTATTACAGGATCTAACCCAACTCCAACTATTTCGGGTACTTCAGGTGGTACTTTCTCTGTAATTCCGGCTGGATTAACATTAAATTCAACTACTGGAGAAATAAATCTTGCAGCAAGTGCTTTAGGAACTTATACTATTACCTACACCACAAACGGAGCTTGTCCTTTGTCTTCATCCGTATCGATAACTATTACTACTGCTCCGGATGCTACATTCAGCTTTAGTGACCCATATTGTCAGTTGACTGTAAATCCGTTTCCTACATTTCCTTTGGGTTCGAGTGCAGGAATATTCAGTGCTATTCCTGTGGGTTTAACCTTTGTAAATACAGGAACAGGAGAGATAGATTTATCAACCAGTGCAGCAGGTACTTATACCGTAACTAATTTTATTGCAGCAGCTGGCGGTTGTGATTCGGCTACTCATTCAACAGTAGTAGTAATTGAAGAAGCTGCAACAGTTAATGCAGGAAGCAACCAAACGATTTGTGTTGGAGCTACAGTTACACTAAATGGTTCGTTTGGTGGAATTGCAACTGGAGCAACTTGGTCTGGTGGAGCTGGAATTTTTAACCCAGACAATTCAACCATGAATGCTGTTTATATCCCAACTGCTGGAGAATATGCCGCAGGTATTGTGAATATTATTCTTACCACCAATGACCCGGGAGGTGTATGTACAGCAGCATCAGATACCATAACGATTCTATTTAATGAAGACGACCCTTCATTTAATTATTCATCCGGAACTTATTGTGCTACTGGAACAAACCCTGTTGCTAGTATTACAGGTGGTTCTACTGGAACGTTTTCTGCAACTCCAGCAGGATTGGTTTTTGTAAATGCATCTACTGGGGAAATTAATCTTGCAGCAAGTACTTTAGGAACATACAACGTAACATTTACCACAGATGGTACTTGTCCGGCAAGCAGTTCAATGAATATTACCATTACCAATGGATTTGATGCAACATTCTCATACAACACTCCAGTTTGTCAAAGCAATGGAAATGAAGTACCAACTTTTTCTCCAGGAGCAAGTGCAGGTTTATTTAGTACCTTACCTTCAGGATTAGTATTTGTAAATACTTCAACCGGAGAAATAGATGTAGCAGGGTCGACACTTGGAACATATACTGTAACCAATTTTATTGCTGCCTCGGGCGGATGTGCTTTTGCTACCCACTCGTCTTCATTTACTATTGACATGTCTGCTCAAGTAGATGCAGGATTAGATGCAAGTATTTGTTTTGGACAAAATACTACACTTTCAGGCTCTTTTGGTGGAAGTGCATCTTCAGCAACTTGGAGTGGAGGTTTGGGAACATTCTCTCCAAACAATTCAACGCTAAATGCAACTTATATTCCCGATTCATCAGAAACGTTGGTTACATTGATTTTAACTACTGATAATCCGGCTAATACATGTACTGAGGTAACAGATACTGTAGTAATTACTATAAAACCACTACCTGTACTGCCAACAGCACTTGGAGCAACTATTTGTGAAGGAACATCAGCTACCTTGGTAGCAACTGCTCCCGGTGGTTCTTACCAATGGTTTAGTAATCCTACAGGAGGCAGTTCTTTATTTAATGGAGCAACCTTTAATACTCCAATTTTGGTAACCACCACAACTTATTATGTACAAACTACAGTTAGTGGTTGTAATAGTGATACCAGAACACCTGTAACAGTAACTATAATTCCAACAGATGACCCATCGTTTAATTATTCTCCATCAACTTATTGTGTAAGTGGAGGTAATGCTACTCCAACTATTACAGGAGGTTCGACAGGAACATTTACAACGACTCCTTCAGGTTTGGTATTTGCTGATTCATCAACAGGTGAAATTGATGTTGCAGCCACAACATTAGGAACTTATACCATTACTTTTATAACTGACGGAGCATGTCCGGACAGTGCAACTTTTGATGTTACCATAACCAATGCACCTGATGCAACTTTTTCATACAACAATCCTTACTGTGCTTCGGGAAATAACCCATTACCAACATTCCCACTTGGGGCAAGTGCTGGGCAATTTACCTCAACACCTGTGGGCTTAGTCTTTGTAAATGCAAATACAGGTCAAGTTAACCTTTCTGCCAGTACTCCCGGAATTTATACTGTTACCAACGATATTGCTGCTGCAGGTGGTTGTGCTCCTGCAACATATTCCGATACCATAGAAATTTTACCAACTCCTATTGTTGATGCCGGAATAGATGCTTTTATTTGTGAAACCAGTGCTCAAATAACTTTAAACGGAAGTGTTAGTAATGCAGGTGGAATGGTTTGGTCAACTTCTGGTGATGGAACTTTTTCTCCTGACAGCATTAGTTCAACTGTAGATTTCTTTGCAGGAAGTAATGATATTACCAATGGAGCTACTACTATTTACCTCACATCTACTCAAAATGGTGTTTGTAATGCAGTTACCGATTCTATTGTTATTACCATAAATCCTGCTCCAATTGTGGATGCTGGATTAGATATAACTTCTTGTAATGGAGAAAATGTAGCACTTTCGGGTTCAATTAGCGGAAGTGCATCTTCAGCAACTTGGAGTGGAGGATTGGGAACATTTTCACCAAACAACACAGATGTAAACGCAACTTATACTCCTGATTCATCAGAAATGTTAGTTACATTAATTTTGACTACTGATGATCCAGCTGGTTCTTGTACAGCTATTGCCGACACTATAATCATCACCATCAATCCTTTACTGGCTGCACCAACAGCAAGTGATGATACTGTTTGTGAAGGAACATCGGCTATATTAATTGCGACTGCTCCGGGTGGTTCTTACCAATGGTTTAGTAATCCTACAGGAGGTAGTTCTTTGTTTAATGGAGCAACCTTTAATACTCCAATTTTGGTAACCACCACAACATACTATGTACAAACCACAGTTAGTGGATGTAGTAGTGATACCAGAACTCCTGTAACGGTAACGATAAATCCAACTGACGACCCATCTTTCAATTATGCTACCTCTACTTTTTGTGTAAGCGGTGGTAATGCCACACCAACAATAACAGGAGGTTCGACAGGAATATTTACAGCTGCTCCATCAGGTTTAGTATTTGTCGATACATCAACAGGTGAAATTGATGTTGCAGTAACAACTTTAGGAACTTATACGATTACATTTACTACTAATGGTCAATGCCCGGATAGTGCAACATTTGATGTTACGATTACTAATGCTCCAGATGCAACCTTCTCTTACAACAATCCTTACTGTGCTTCTGGAAGTAATCCATTTCCTACATTCCCAATTGGGGCAAGTGCCGGAGTATTTACGGCAACCCCTGTTGGGTTGGTTTTTGTGAGTACCAATACAGGTCAAGTTAACCTTTCTGCCAGTACACCGGGAATTTATACGGTTACTAATGATATTGCTGCTGGTGGAGGTTGCGTTCAAGCAATTTATTCTGACACCATAGAAATTTTACCTGCACCTACTGTTGATGCTGGAGTAGATACTTCCATTTGTGCAAACAATGCACAGGTTGACTTATCAGGAACAGTAATTAATGCCGGTGGTATGGTTTGGTCAACTTCTGGTGATGGAACTTTTTCTCCGGATAGTAGTAGTTCAATGGTAACTTATTTGGCTGGAAGTACAGATATCGTTAATGGGTTTGCTACTATTTATCTTACTTCAACTCAAAATGGAGTATGTAGTGCAGCTATAGATTCAATTATCATTACTATAACTCCTGCCCCAATTGTGGATGCAGGCAATGATATTTTAATTTGTGATGGAACACTTACAACTATACTTAATGGTTCTGTAAGTGGTGGTGCTTCGTCAGGAATGTGGACTAGTCTAGGAACAGGAACATTCTTACCAGACAATATTACACTTAACGCATCATACACATTAACTCTACTCGATTCTGCTAATGGAGGTGTACAATTAGCCTTAGAAAGCACGAACAATGGAAGTTGTTTGACTGTTTATGATACCGTAGAAGTATTTCTTTCTTCACCTGCCACAGCATTTGCAGGAATGGACACCACTGTTTGTGTAAACAATAGTTCAGTTCAACTGGGTGGAATAATAACAGGAGGAACAGGCGAAGGAATATGGTCGAGTTTGGGTGGCGGAACATTTATCCCAACTGCTATTGATTTGAATGCAAGCTATCAACTCGATTCAATTGATATAGCAAATGGTTTTGTTACCTTAATTTTAGATGCCGTAAATTCTTGTGTTCCTGCTTCTGATACCATTGTTATTACAGTTAACCCTGCACCAATTGCGGATGCTGGAAATAATATGACTATTTGTAAATCAGAAACCGCATCATTAAATGGAAGCATTTCTTTTGCTGATGGTGGACAATGGACTTCTAATGGAACAGGTAGTTTTGTACCTAACGATACTACTTTAAATGCTACGTATCTTCCAAGTGCTACTGATATTAGTTTAGGCACTCTCGAACTTGTACTTACTTCTTACGGTAATGGAACTTGTAATACCGTTTCAGATACTTTAATATTATCATTTAACGAATCTCCTGTGGCAAATTTCTCAACAATAGGAAGTTGTGAAGCGGATGTTGTTCAGTTTAATGACTCTTCAACCATTGCAACAGGCTCAATTATGGATTACTTATGGGATTTCGGAAATGGAGATACCTCATCTGTTCAAAATCCAACATCTACTTATGCTACAACAGGAACTTTTACCGTTACTTTAATGGTAACTTCTAATTCGGGTTGTAATGACACTATTAGTTCAGTAATTACTATTAATCCTTTACCAATAGCAGGATTTAGCTATCTATCGACCTGTACAACAGATACGGTGCTTTTTACTGATAATTCAACAATAGCAATAGGTTCAATTACACAATGGAGTTGGAATTTTGGAGACTCGACAACATCATCACTTCAGAACCCTTCGCATGGATTTGGTATAATTGATACTTTTTCGGTAACATTAACGGTAACTTCCGATTCAGGTTGTACAGCTTTCGTTACACAAGATGCAATTGTTGCACCTCAACCTATAGTTGATTTTGGTTACGTTGTTAATTGCCAAAATAGTACAGTAATTTTTACTGATTCATCTTCTGCTGCAGCAGGAGATACTATTATTGCTTACTTATGGACTTTTGGAAATGGAAATACTTCTATCCTTCAAAACCCCTTACCCGAAACATACGCATCAGGAAGTTACCTTGTACAATTACAAATTACCACCCAAGGAGGATGTACGGCTATTGATACGGCTACCATTAATATTGCAGCTACACCAACAGCAGCATACATTCCACAAGGAGGTCAGTTTAATTTGAATGAAGTCATCAATTTTACCAACCAAAGCCAAAATGCAACTTCGTACCATTGGAACTTTGGAAACAATAATGATACTTCTAATGTTTTAAACCCTAGTTATAGTTATAGTTATACAACAAATGGAACATATACGGTTACGTTAATTTCAAATGCAGGTGGTTGTGCCGATACCATTAGCTATGATTTTGAAATAATTGGTACTTCTGTTAAACCTGTAGTAGTTCCAACTGCTTTCTCGCCAAACGGTGATGGAATAAACGATGTGTTCAGTATTTTAGGTGGTCCGTTTAAAACCTATCAACTAACGGTTTACAACGAGTGGGGACAAGAAATATTTACCTCGAACGAACAAATAGAAGGATGGGATGGTTCATATAAAGGAAACAATCAACCTACGGGTTCTTATGTTTATGTTTTTAATGGTGTAACCATTGTAGATGAAACTATAAAATTACATGGTGAAATAGCAATAGTGAAGTAAGTGCCTCCCCAACCCCTCCGAAGGAGGGGCTAAGGAGCGAAGATGGAAGTCGGAAGACGTAAACGATTAAAAAATAACGATTAACTCATAACAAATGAAAAAAATAATTTTAACATACCTCTTAATCTTTGCTGGCTTTTGTGCCAACGCTCAAGATTTTCATGTGTCGCAATATGATGTGTTGACCATGTATTACAATCCTGCCTTAACAGGAGTATATAAAGCGGAGGAAAAAACTGATTATAAAATATCCCTGACCCATCGTTCGCAATGGGCATCGCTAGGTATTAAACCATTTAAAACCTATTCGCTAGGGTATGATATGAAATACAACCGTTTTGGTTTAGGAGCATTGTTGATCAACAACAACTCAGGTATTGGAAGTTTTAATACGTTAAATTTTTTACTGTCGGGTTCGTATTCTATCATTAAAGATGAAAATTCTCCTCATACGGTAACAACCGGGCTTCAAATGGGGTTGATAAATAAATCGGTTAACCCAAACAGCTACCTGTATGAAAGCCAGTTAAATTCAGTAACCAACACTTTAGATGAAAACCTATCGAATGGAGAGGCTTTTAGTAATACGAGTAAGTTAAACTTTGATGCGAATATTGGAATATTTTACAGTTATCATGAGAAAGGCAAATGGTATCGTCCGTTTATTGGGTTTTCAATTTACCATGTTACCCGACCAAATGAATCGGTAACTTCAACAAAAAGCAGTTTGCCCATGAGGTTTAACCTTAATTTAGGTTCTGAACTAATTGTAAATGATAAGGTTACATTAACCCCAAACTTCTTGTATTTGTATCAGGCAAAAGCAACAGAATTTAATATTGGTTCTTTAGGCACTTACCGTATCAAAGAAAAAAGCGATATTATTTACGGAATTCATTACCGGTGGGATGATGCTATTATCATTAATGCTGGGTTTAGAAAAGATAATATTACCCTCAGAATGAGTTATGATGCTACAACATCTTCGCTCTCGGGTTATAACAGCAACAGGGGTGCATATGAACTTACGTTAGTAATTACAGGTAAAAAAGGAGTAAATCCGTTCCAGAATGTAACTCGATTTAACTAACCACCAATAGCAATCATGGTACGGTTTTTAGAATTGTTTTCGGTATCAAAAAATTCCTTGTCGGTAGTCATTCCTCCACGGGTTTTAAATTTATGCAAAACACCTTCTAAAATGTAGGGTTGGATATTTTTTCCTTCACGTAAAGGAGTTAATAAATTGGTTTCAGTTGAAGAAAACAAACAATTTTTTATACAACCGTTTGCGGTTAATCTAATTCTGTTACAACTGTCGCAAAATGGGTTGGAAACAGTACTGATTACACCAAAAGAGCCTTTGTAACCTTTTATTTGGAAATTTTTTGCAGTGCCGTTTTTTCTACTCGGAAGTTTAACAATGTTTTCTTTGCTATATTTTTTTGTTGCAGCAGCTAAAATTTGTTCGAGCGTAACCACTTTTTCGGTATTCCATTTATTTCCGCTAAAAGGCATGAACTCAATAAAACGTATGACAATGTTTTTTGTTTTTGTAAATTCAACAAAATCAAGTATTTCATTGTCGTTTACCCCTTTTATCAATACATTATTTATTTTTACATTAAAGCCATTGGCTTCATAAAGATTAATGTTGTTTAACACTCTGTCGAAGTAATCTCTTCGGGTAATTTCGTTAAATTTTTCTTTTTTTAATGTGTCTAAACTGATGTTGATGTCTTTTATCCCCGATTGTTTAAAAAGCTCGAAAAAATTATCTAATAAAACACCATTGGTGGTTATTCCTAAATTTATAGGTAGGGCAGAAAGTTCAGTAATAATTTTTTCGATATTTTTTTTGATTAATGGTTCTCCGCCTGTCAACCGTATTTTTTTTACGCCCATTTCAACAAACTGTTTGGCAATAAAAATAACCTCCTCATGGCTCATTAAACTTTCTTTTTCTGATAATTGAATACCTTCTTCAGGCATACAATACACACAACGTAAATTACAGCGTTCGGTTAACGAAATACGCAAATAATCGTGTACTCGTCCGAATTGGTCAGTTATATTTATTGGGTTAAGCATTTTTAATGATGGTGATGTTCCTCAGTTTGTTCGCTTTCTGTTGAAATAGCGTTCATTTCTTTTATTATTTCTTCAAATTGTTTTTCCGAAAGGTATTTTTGAGCCAAAGGGAACAACGTGTTGTCTTCTCTAAAAACATGCAATCTAATTAATTCAATTAACTCTTTTGCACTGTTGTAAGCCACATCATACGTAAACATTCTCGATGGTTCGTCTCTAAATCGAGGGGCTAATCCAAGCAAATTAAACGCTAATGTTCCGAGCTGAATAAATTTTACATGGTCATCTTCCATAATATCAACAGCTGTTACAGGGTTTTTTCCCGTTCCATGCTCATTGTTTAATAAAAGGGCTTTTTGTAAAACCGGGAACAAAATTTTTTCTTCTTTTCTGTTGTGAGGTAGTAAATGATTATCGTAAAAATCGAAGAATTTTTTAAAGCCATCATTAATATCATTGTTTAAAGCATAACCCAATTCTTTAAAATCAGCCAATGCTTTTTCGAAAATATCTACAACGATGATTAATTTTTCGTGTTCTTTTTTTAAGATGATTAAGCTTTCATTTAATTCACCATTTTCAATTTCTATAGTAGCGTAAGAAGAATATGCATCCGGTGGATCCATAGGCGATAATTCTTCATTTTGTATGTCCATTTCTTTTTCACCAATGGCATATACGGGGTCAACTTCTTTCAATCTTTTTCCTGTTTCTCTATCAACTATTTTCATAAATGTAAATTTAAGCGTTATATTTTTAATAAAATTACGCTGGTTAAAAGAAAGATAAAATGATTTATATCATATATTTTACTAATGATAAATCTACGGAGATTGAAAATTTGGGTTATTGATAAACGTGCTATCAGTTAATGTGTTCAAAAAGGCAATTAAATCAGCTTTGTCGGATGGCGTCAGTTGTGCCCCGTTTTGATTAATTTTTTGCATCAAAGGGTCAACATAAGCTGAGTGTTGTAAACCTTCGCTATAAAAATCGACGACTTCCTGAAGTGTTGCAAAACGATTATCGTGCATGTAGGGTGCGGTAAGTGCAATATTTCGTAGTGTTGGGGTTTTAAATTTTCCCATATCAAAAATATTTCCTGTAAAAAGATACATGCCTTGGTCAACACCTACAAAATTTGCATTTAACGCATTGTTATGAAATTGTAAATCAGTCCACAATGGGTTGGCTGCATTACCATGACAATGAAAACAATCGGCTTTATTTTCTGCCATAAAAACATTATATCCGTTTAGTTCTGAAGAAGTTAAAGCCAATTCGCCACGCAAATATTTATCAAACTTAGCATCTTTTGAAACCATCGTTCTAACAAATTGTGCTAATGCAAAACTGATGTATCTGTTCCGTGCACTATCAGTTTGTTCGGTAATGTAAACACCAAATGCTTTCCAAAAAAGTTTTTGGTATTCTGTGTTACTGTTCAACCGATTGTTAATGCTATCGGTATTTGCGTCTAAAAATGGATTCCCTTCAGCTAAATCGGCTAATGCAACATTATCTAAATCATTTTCAAAACCAAACCAACCATATTTATTATTCCACCCTATATTTATATGAGGTATAATAGCAGTTCCGACAGGCCCCATGCTGGGTAAAGTGTACGAATATTGCGAATTGTGGCATGATGAGCATGAACGATTGTTTGTACTCAGAATTTTATCGTAATACAGTTTTCTTCCTAAATAAACTCCTTCTGTAGTCATCTTGTTAAAATCTGGATTGTGCATAGGTATAATTGAAGGAAGAGATTGAGGCTGAATGTATGTGGGATTATATTCTCCAAAAATAGGAACTTCTGGTGTTGGCGTGATTGGCTCAGGTGTTACAACGTCTTTTCTACATGAAAATGAAAAAAGGAGTACAATAAAAAAAAGAAGAAAAAAAGAGTTTTTGAAACTGTTGAAATATAACATGTAAATGATTTTAAATAGATAATGTACCAAATTTATACATACAAATCATTTTTAATTATGATAATGGTCATGGTTTATACCGCTAGAAAACGAGATTCGACTAAATAAGAATCCAATATAGCAGAAGTATAAAAACAGAAAAGGAGCAACAAAATGCTGCTCCTTTTCATTCACCTAACTAAATACAATTTAATGGAAATAAACTGTAAATCTTAACTATTTTTTCTCTTCTTTTTTCTCTTCACCAGTTATAAATTTTGGTTTAAAGGTAATCATTACCCATCCCCAAGAATTCGTTTGGTCAGTTCTGCCTTGTCCTGCATTAACATTGTTTCCGGCATATTTAACACCTTTTAAGTAGGCTAACGTTTCGGTGTCAATCATTATCGAATAACCTGCTTGTAAATCAACACCTTTCGCTAAATTAAAGCCAAAAGACATATCTATTTCTGTTCCTAAACTTGCATTCATCACAGGGTATTTATCAATATCTGTTGTTGGTTGACCAGCAGCAATGGCATCAGCAACTGCTTTATCATATTTATATTTATCTCGAACATCAGCCGTTGCAGAGAATAAATGCCCATCAGCAGCTACCCAAAACTTCTCAGTTTTATATTTTAATCCGAAGAAAATATCTTGTAAACCAACACTATTAATATGGTTTCCTACATAAAAATAATCCATGTGACCGTTGAATTTATGGTTGGTTCCAAAGTGAGGGTTAAAAGAGTGATTTATTCTATTGTAAGCAAGGTTAGTGTCGGTCTGACTCTGTCCGCTCATGTATTCATATCCAGCCGAAGCGGTAAGCTTTTCAGTAATTTTGTAAGAGATGTCTAATCTATAATTCATGGCTTGAACTTCTTTGTTATACCTTCCATCTCTATCATAATAAACGGTACTTCTGTTAGCATCTATACCCATTTGATAATAAAATGCACCAGCCACTTCTAATTTTTCTTTTTTATAAAGCAATCGTGCTCCAATGGTTTGGTTAAAATTATCAACATAATAAGGTTTAGGGGTTGTGCTACTGCTATCGTAGTTCAATTGTTCTTTATCAAGATTTAAAAACAAAACGCTTGCCGAAAAGTTATCGTTAAATTTATTATTTAACCACAAATAATGCATTGATTTATAACTTCCTAGTGATGCGTCTACGCCCTTATAACCTGATGAATCTTGGTTGTAGGCAAATCCTAAGTCAGCTTTAATTTTTTCTGCTTTAAATTTTAAGATTGCAGCATCATGACTTCTGGCTTGTTGTGCCCATCCAACGCTACCTATAATACGAGCGTCATCATAATCTATTTCTTGGCGACCTAATTTTAACGACCATTTACTCGACATTAATGCTTCACCCCAAGCTTCGTGTAATGAAAGATATGCTCCTTTATTATTTTGTTGACCTGCAGTTTGAATCAATTGAGGTTGACTACCCCAAACATGTATATCTTGTATAGTAACCTTAAAATTATAACCTTCGGTTTTGTACCCGAAATTTAAACGAGTACGTTGCTCTATTGATGCAGCTCTTTCTTGTGCTGAATCTGCTACAGATTTAACTCCATGTCGGTATTCAAAACGTGGACGAAGCTCGCCGTCTAATGTAAATTGTGCAAAAGTAGGTACTGTTGATAATAGCATTAATCCTACTGTTATTTTTTTTGATAGTTTCATGTTTTATTTATTTTTAAAATTATTAATCAAATTAAAATATTAATTTTTCTTCTTTTTAGCAGTTTAAAAAATGATGCTAATCATATTTTTAGTTTAATAAAAAAGGGCTCATTTATAGCCCTTTTTTATATGATGTTAACTTGGTCTTTCGCAACCTTTTCTGTTGTAATACCACCAATTAATAATTGTAGCAAAAACAAAGAAAACAGCAATAGAATAGAAGAAACCGTTTGCATTACCAGTATTGGTTAAAAATGCACTTACAGAAGTGGCAAAAATAAATGGTCCAAATGCAGCGATAGCAGCACTAAAACCAATTACACCAGCTGCTTGTCGAGGATTATGCCCGAAAATAATTGGGTATTGACGGAAAGTAGCTGCATTACCCATTCCTGTTATAAAGAACAAGAACAACATTAAGTATAGGAAAGCAGGAAACTGATCAACCGAAGTTGGTGTTAATAATCCCATTTGAACCATTGCCACACAACCAATAACTAATCCAATACCAGTAAGTGTAGTTAGAATAGCACCACCAACTTTATCGGCTATAAAACCAAATAATACTCGGCTACTTGCTCCAATTAATGGGCCTAAAAATGCATATTTCAATGCATCAGGAGCATTAGCAAAATCACCATAAACAGTTTTAATCATTAACGGAAAAATTGCAGCTAACCCTGAAAAACCACCAAAAGTCATCACATAAGTAATGGTGCAAAACCAAGTGTGTTTATCTCCAAAAATATCTAATTGTTCTTTAAAAGAGGCTTTTACGGGAATACTTTTAATTAAATACCAAGAAGCTATAGCTAAAATAATTAATAAAGGCACGTACCAAAAAGCTGCACTTTGCAAATAAATTTCTGAAGTTCCTAAAACTTCTTTTGTTTTTGGGTCGGTTTTAGTAAAAATTTCAGCAGCTCCGTAAGTAGCAACACCAAGCATTGCGGGAGTCATAAACTGAGCCACAGAAACACCAAAATTACCTATACCAGCTTGAATTCCTAAAGCCGTTCCTTGTAACCGTTTAGGAAAAAACAAACTTGTGCTTGGCATGTATGAAGAAAAATCGCCACCACCAAAACCAGCAGTAAAAGCAATGACCATAAATACCCAAAAAGGAGTTGTGGTGTTCATTACCGCTAAACCTAAACCTATTGCAGGGATAAGTTTAATAATGGTTGAAATACTGATAACATGGCGAGAGCCATAAATAGGTAAAAGAAAAGTGTGGATTATTCTTAATAAACCGGCTGCTAATCCAGGCATTGCAGCAAGCCAAAACAGTTGGTCTTTATCAAACTTAAACCCTATACCAGGAAGTTTTGTTACAATTGCACTCATCATAAACCATGTGGCAAATGATAATATCAGTGAAAGAGTTGTTACTGTTAGCACTTTCCATGCTATTTTACTGCCTTCAGATTCCCAAAACTCTTTGTTTTCGGGTTCCCATTTTGTTAGCCATGTTGCCATAAATTTTTTAGTTAGGTTTAAATTTGTTAGTCGTTAATTCGAATTAATTTGCCATCAATAAACTTGTTTTCTTTTGAAATGCCATGAAATCTACCCCAATTAAAACTACTTTCAGTGGGATGTGCTTTTTCCCATAAGTCGGAATATTCAGCTTTAGAATCGGCTAAACGTCTGCCTTCTTGTGTAAATTTGAACACGGCTTCACAATGCATAAAACCATTTAATTCTGCGGCTTCGATATCTTTTAAAGCCTTTCTTAATTCCGTTGAGTTAATTAGAAAATTCATATTATTGAAAATTAAACACCCTATAATAAATGCTATACAAAAGCGAGGTGTTGTTACAATTTTGTATAGTTTGCATCCAATTTGCTTTTATGGTAAGCAAGGGCTGTGCATCTTAATCCCCACCTTTTGTGTATTTGTAAATTATTAAAGTATCAACAGTATTTTAATCGCCATCATTTTATTAAAACGGCATCTTCGTCCATTTCCATAATTGGTGATATTGTTTCAAGGTCATCCTCTTCACCAAAAGAGTTTTTCGGTTCTTTTAAGAAAGCCATACAGTAAATAAAACTGAAAAATGCACCAGCGGCCAAAAGAAAGAAAAAAGTTTTTTCATCGACCATTGTAAAAACATACAAGTAAGTAACAGCACCAACATTACCATAAGCACCTGCCATACCAGCAATTCTACCTGTTAATTCTTTTTTAATGGCTGGAATTACAGCAAAAGTTGCTCCTTCGGCACCTTGTACAAACATAGAACAAGCCATGGTAATGATTACAGATACAACCAACCACCACGTGCCATCAAAAGTTGGCACTATTATTTCGGCACCATTTTCATGAAAATTCCCAGAATATTTACCTATAAAACCCATTGCAGCAAAACCTAAAGCAATTCCAAGCATATAAATTAACATGGTTTTTTTACGACTGCCCATTTTATCAGATAAATAACCACCAAGTGGACGAGCCACTAAATTGATGAAAGCAAATGAACCAGCTACCAAACCAGCCATGGTTAGGGTTACTATACGTTCCCCACTAGTATCTTTTAATGGCTCAAACACCTCAAAAAAGAAGGCTGGTAACATAGAAACAACTGCTAATTCAGCACCAAAATTGGCAAAATAAGTAGTGTTTAATGCTGATACGCTACTAAAAGGATATTTTTCTGATTCAGGAACACCTGCTTTTAATCGAGGTAAATTCGCCTTTAAAATGGCCATTACTTTATACAAATAAAAAGCGGCTAAAATTGCCCAAATAATATACAGCATGTTTTCAGAAAACATGTTTTCGCCGTGAACGATTTGTTTTTGTAAATTTTTAGCCAACAAACCTAAAGCAAGATTCATTGGAGCTGTCCAAAGAATGTATTGAATTAAATCGCCATAAGAAGAAACAGGCATGATACTCGTTTTTTTAACCACTTCCTTAGGCTCTTTACCAAACGGGTAATCTTTAACTAAAAAGAAATACATTACCCCATAAATTCCACAAACAATACTACTTAAAGCTAAAGAGTATTTCCAACCGAACTCTCCGCCAATTAATGATAAGGCTACTACAGGAACAATACCAGCAGCAGCTGCAGAACCAAAATTTCCCCAGCCTGCATAAAATCCTTCTGCTCTTCCAATCATTTTTGGAGGAAACCAGTTGGCTGTCATTTTAATACCAATTACAAAACCTGCACCTATAGAACTTAAAAGCAAACGAGAAACAACCAATTGAATGAATGAATCGCCAAAAGCAAACATTAAACCTGGAATGGTGGTAATCACCATTAAACCTGAAAATGTAACTCGAGGTCCATATTTATCAACCAATGAACCAATAATAATACGGGCAGGAATGGTTAATGCCACGTTACAAATTAATAATGATTTAATGTTTTGATCAGTTAAAAAGTCGAATGATTCTATCATTAAACTTTTAATTGGAGCCATATTAAACCATACGTAAAATGTTAAAAAGAACGCTATCCAAGTATAATGCAATACTCTAACACGTTCTTGTGAGAAATCGAATAATTTAAATTTATCTTCCATATTATGTTGTGTTTAGTTTTTCTGATTTGTGTCATATATTTTATGAACACAAAAATTAACACAACAAATATAGAAAGCTCCAAAATGCCTTTAAGTGATAATGCTCAGTGAATAAATTGTTTTTTGACAAGAATAAATATGATTCAAATCATACATTGTAAAATGATGTTCATCACAAAAAAAACATGAATGGAAATAATTAATACGTTCTATTAAATGGGCTTACAATGCTTTTTAGTTTATCAATATCAACGATATTAATTTCACTTGAAACGATAGTAATTAACTTTTCCATTTTTAATTCAGATAAAATACGAGAGAGTTGTTCTGGATTAATTCCAGCTAAATCTGATAAATCTTTACGAGTTAAAGAAATTATTTTATGGGTATTACCTGTGGGGTTAAAAACATCGTCAACATAAAGAAGTGCATCAGCCACTTTTTCTTTCACATTCATTTGAGCAATGTTTTTTATTCTTGCTTCAGAATTTCTTAATTCTTTGGAATAATACATCATCAAGTTAAACGTAAGTTTTGGGTTTTCCATAAAAGCATTATACATCGTTTCATTATCTATAAAACATACCGTAGAATCTTCAATAGCAATTGCTCCAACTGGGTATAAATCGCCACCATAACC
>CAYJMI010000071.1:0-18159 GCA_964371285.1 uncultured Vicingus sp.
CACCAAAGGTGTTTATTAATTAGTGTAATTCGTGTCAAAGAGAATTGTTTTTATTACCGAGTAGTTACAAATCGTTTTATTAAATTTCATGTTCAATTTGAATTTTTCGTAATTTTGGTGGATTAATAATGAAATCAGAAATTAAAATAGAAGGGTTAAGTTGTGGACATTGCGTAAATGCAGTTTCTACAATTTTAGCAGCCTTGAATGGCGTTCAAAATTATTCTGTAAATCTTCCTAATCAAGCAATTATTGAGTTTGATGAAAAAGTGATTTCGTTAGAAAAAATAAAACAAGCCATAAACGATTCAGAAATTTATAAAACTATTTAAAATGAAGAATTTAAATTATTTATTCTTATCAACTGTTCTATTTGTATCAGCTTGTAACTCTTCAACAGAAGAAAATGCCGAAAAAACAGAAATAAAAGCGGAAAACGTAGTCGTTGCCGATTTTGCTATTGAAGGCATGGTGTGTGCCATGGGTTGTGCTAAAACCATTGAAGAAGAAGTGTTGGGTATGAATGGCGTTGCTGCCAGCTCGGTGGATTATGAAACAGGTAAAGCTCATTTTGAATACGATAAAACACAATTAACTGAAGCGGAACTAATAGCTAAGATTGAAAGCCTTGCTGATGGACAATACCACGTAAAACCTTGGACTGAACCAACCGAAGAATCGGCAACAGAAACTTCTACAGAAGAATCAAGCAATACTAGTACAGAAGAGGATAAAGCAAAGATAAAAGTAAAAATGCCTAGTTTTCAAATACCTAACTTGTTTACTTTTTTAATTAATCAGGTTTAGTTTTTATTTCTTCCCCTCTTGAGAGGGGTTAGGGGTGTGTTTTTATTTTTTCTTCAAAACATTCAAATTAAATCCCAACCCAAAGGACAATCTAAATTCGTTTAGAGATATTGGAGTATTGTTTGATAAATGTTTTCCAGAAACATATCTTCCATCAATAAAAAGATGAAACCAATTTGTGGCAAAGTAATTAAAACCCGCAACACCAGAAACTAATGGAGTTATTGATACTTCATTTTTCATATTTATACTTACTTCATTAGATTGAGTAATGGCAATACCAGGCTGAATTCCAAGGTATGGAATAAGTTTTGAATGTGTTGTAAAATGGTAAGAAGCTCCAGCAAATAATTGATGGTTCTGATTTAGCATCTGTTTTTCTCCTGATTTTAGGTAGTAATAAACATCGCCTCTTGCGGTAATAGTAGGATTGGTAAAATATTCTAAATTACCTGTTAAGTATAGGTTAGTTTGTTTGTGATTAGTTAACTGTCCAAAACTCATAATCCCCATAGCTCTCAACAAACCTTTATCAGCAATTTGAGTTTCGTTTTCTTGAGAGAACATAAAATTTGGTAAAACGATAAGAATAAGAAGAATTTTATTTACCATAGCTGAGCAATTTTATAATTTAAACTTACAGTAAACAATAAGTGTCCCTCAAGACTAATATCTTCTTGGTTATCTTCAAAATGAATCACTTCTTTACCGTTTTCTTGATGTGAATGAGTGTGAATATCGTTTCCTAAATGTATCATGTATTGGCTGGATAAAGAAAGATTAAAGTTTTGTGTTAGATTTATATGTGTTCCAATTCCAACTTGTGTTGCTGAACTCCACCGTTCATCAGTAAATGCAGTTGGTTTTTCGGTTGAGGGTTTTAATAGTGATATTTTGGTGTAGTCGAAGCAATGACCAGCCAAAATATATGGAGTAAACAATTGTTGTTCTCGCTTAAGTGGGTAAAACATTACCGACCAACCAATGTGTGCGTCATTTCTGTTGACTAAACCATTCATGTCTTCGGTAAAATAATCGGCAAACCATTCCGTATTAAGATATTTCCCTAAACTCAAACGGAATTGACCTCCAAAGCCAGTTGCTACATTGCCAGAACCACTAAATGTACTAAAGGTAGAGCGTGTTCCAATTTCTAAAACACCGCTGTCTTTAAATTTGCTTTCTTGAGCCTTAGTTGACAAGTAACTAAAAGCAAAAAAAGCAGCTATTACAAATCTAGTTTTCATATAATGTGTTTTATAACATAAAACGTACCAAATTTAATATCATTTTATGAAGAAGCAAATAAATACTCTTTATATAGTTGTTACTTTTGTCGTATAAACTCAGAAAATGGACGATAAACGAAATAAACCTATCATCATTTGGTTGTTAACAGGCTGTTTGTTAATTTTTTTAATGGTAATTATTGGAGGAATTACCCGTCTTACCAATTCTGGTTTATCTATGGTTGATTGGAATCCCATTATGGGTTTTATACCTCCTATGAGCGATTTATCTTGGAATGAAGCTTTTGATAAATACAAGCAATATCCTGAATATCAACTAGTAAATTATCATTTTACTTTAGATGAATTCAAATCCATTTTTTTCTGGGAATATTTTCACCGCTTAGTCGGAAGGGTAATAGGAGTAGTCTTTCTACTTCCATTTATTTATTTTCTAATTAGAAAACAATTATCAAAAAAACTTATTCTACAGTGTTTAATATTGTTTGGTATGGGTGGTTTGCAAGGTTTTATTGGTTGGTGGATGGTAAAAAGTGGTTTGGTAAAAGACCCCGATGTGAGTCATTTTAGGTTGGCTATTCATTTAATTACCGCTTTTTTAACTTTTGTATATACTTTTTGGGTGGCTTTGGGATTAATGTATGAAGATAAAAAGACTTTAGACTTTAAGACTTTAAGAGTGATTTTATATTTCATTTTTGGAGTAACCGTTTTACAAATAATTTATGGGGCTTTTGTAGCAGGATTAAATGCAGGTTTTGTAATGAACACTTTTCCTAAAATGGGCGACCAATGGATAAGTGATTCGGTTGTTACTTTTTCGCCAACCTGGTTAAATTTTGTTGAAGGAATAGGCGGGGTGCAATTTATCCATCGTTATTTGGCATACTTGGTAGTGGGTTTAATTGTTTATTTTGTGATTAAAAGTCGAAAATATGAACTTTCGGTTCGACAAAAAAACTCATCAAATATTTTATTGTATGCAGTATTATTTCAGTTTTTATTAGGTGTCTTTACGTTGATTTTATCCGTTCCTGTTTGGTTAGGCGTTTTACATCAGTTGGGTGCTTTTTTATTGTTAACTGCAATAGTATTTTCGATGCACGCCTATAAAAAAAGTTAAACCTCAATTTCACCCGATTTTAACTTCTTTTCGTAATCTAAAATTAATAAATAGTAGAGCAGGACTCCAATAAAGTAAAGCCCAGCCGTAATTAAAAATACATACACATATTGTAATCCAACTTTACGTAATACCTGAAAAATAATGGAGCTGATAAACCAACTTCCCGACCAAATAGCAGCAGTTAAAGCACTCATCATTTCCCTGTTTTTTTCTCCTACATATTTCATTACAATGTCTGAAGTCATTGGTCCCGCCATGTTCATTAAAGGTTGACGAATGACATAAGCTACCATCGCAATAAGTACGGCGTATTGATAAGGAATTATTTCAGTTAAAGCGAGGACAATGAGTGCAAAAATGGCTATTAATTGTGTTAACGGAATGGCTAATTTATAACCTAATTTTTCTTTAATGATGGGTACAAAAAGAATAACTCCAAAAACAACTAAGGTTGCAAATGCACTTAAGGCAGCAAATTTATCGGAATCTAATCCATGAATTTTGTAAAAAAACAAACCAACAAAAGGAATGGTTAATCCGGCACCAATAGCAATAATCAAGGTTGGAACGAGAGCTTTAAAAATGAGTTTCCAATCAAAATCTTTTAAATCGAACCTGCTTTTAGTAATTTTTGGGATGTGTTCGATATTTTTTAAATTAAAAATAAACAAAACACCAATCAAACCAAGTAACGAAATGATTTGAAGAATCAATTTTTCGTCAAATAAATCGGGGTTAATGTTTTTTAACCCAAAAATTAATAAACCACTTATTATACCAGCAAAACTCCAGGTAGAATAACTCAAAGTGATGGCAGCGGTGTGTGTTTCTTTTTTAGCATTTCGCAAAATATAAGGCAAGGCTGTAATTTGAATTCCAGTAAAACTAACTCCCCATAAAAACAAACTGGTGTAAAGTAAACCTGTAAGTTTTAAATCAATGGCATATAAAATAACCAAAGCAAGAATCGGTGTAAGAATTGATGAAGCATAAAACAGCGGTTTTAATTTTCTGCCTTTTATAAACAAGCCGAGTGGAAATGCAAACAACAAAACACCTAAAAACCGAAACGACACAAATGATGCACTTTCATGATCGAGGAAACCCACCTTTGCCATATAAATAAGCATGATGGTCATAAACGATGAATTGATGAGTTGTAGAAAAAACTCAGCAATAATGAAAAACACAATGTGCTTTTCTAGTTTTTGGTAGTGCCTTATGAAAGAGATTAAATTCAAAAAAATAATTGGTATTCATTAAAATTAAAACCGTTTAATAAAGCTATGGCATCCATGCGTTTTTTACCCTCCAATTGAAGTTCCAACAATTGAATAAAACCTCCATTTACAGCTATTAAGATGGAGTTTTTGGTGGTAGAAATAGTTCCAACCGTTTGTTGGTGAGTTCCTATCAACTTAATAGTTTTAAATATTTTTAAGGATAAGATGGTGTTGTTTTCTTTGTTTTTTAATTCCGCCCAAGCAGTTGGATAAGGACTTAAACCTCTAATTTTATTGTGAATAATATCGATGGGTTGATTCCAATCAATTTTACAATCGGGTTTGAAAATTTTAAAAGCTTCTTTTAAAGTTTGATTATTTTTCTGAGGGGTTGTTGTAATAGAACTGTTTTCAATGGCTTGAACGGTTTTTAAAACCAATTCTCCTCCAATGTGCATCAATTTGTCGTGTAATTCTCCAGCAGTTTCGTTTTCACCAATAGTTACTTTTTTTTGTTCAATTACATCGCCTGTATCTATTTTATGTTGCAGAAAAAAAGTAGTAACTCCAGTCTCTTTTTCACCATTAATTATTGCCCAATTAATTGGTGCTGCACCACGGTATTGAGGTAGGAGCGAAGCATGTAAGTTAAAAGTACCATATTCAGGCATGTTCCAAACCGCTTCGGGTAACATTCTAAATGCTACTACAATTTGCAGATTGGCGTTTAAAGCTTTCAATTCGGCAATAAAATCTTCCGATTTAAGGTTGGTTGGTTGTAAAATGGTTAAATGGTGATGTAACGCAAATTGTTTTACTGCCGATTCTTGTAGTTTCTGTCCACGCCCTGCTGGTTTGTCGGGTGCAGTAATAACACCTACAACATTGTACTTGTTTTCAATCAAAATTTTTAGCGACTCCACAGCAAAATCTGGAGTTCCCATAAAAACAATACGTAACTTATTTTTCATTTGATTTTGATGTTTGCCCCACTCCAATCCGTCAGCTGACGGAGGTTAGGGGAGGATTTGTTGTTTATGGTTGTAAAAGTATTTATAATTCGTGTAATTCGTGCCAAAGTGAAGTAGCTAAATAATTACATATTCTCTAAGTATTTATACGTAAAAAAAATTAAGTGTTTAAGGGTATAATATAAGCATAAAATTCAACTAACTTTATCCAATAACAAACAGATTACCTAAAAATTGATTCTTTCATGAATAGTAAAAATCAACTCCATTTACAGTTAGTAATAAATCAATTGTTAGAGCTCGATTTTAAATACGATGATGTTCAGGTAATTGTCAAAAAAGCGTTAAAAATTATTCTTAAATCGCCAATATCCTCTTCTTATCTTAATAAAGGGATTATTATGTTGGCAGATGAACATAACGAAAATTTACAGCTTGTTGCCAACCAAAATGTAGCAGCCGAAACCATTAAAAATTGTAATGTTGTTAAACTTGGGAATTGTGTTTGTGGTACAGCAGCTATCACCAAAACTGTTCAATTTACCAATCATGTAAAATGTATTCAAAAATCAAAAACAAAAGAACATGGTCATTTTAGTTTACCCATTTTATATAAAGATAAGCTTTATGGCATATTAACTATTTTAGTGTTAAATAATTACAAAATAAAAAAAAATGAAATAGCAACTCTTCAAACCATCACCAAAACCTTAGCTTTTATAATACATAAAAAGAAGGAAACTAAGTTTTTAAATTTTTTGAAGACAAAATTGGATAACAGTTTTGGAACTCAATATTTTAAGTTGTTGGCTAAATTTTTAACCAAAGAACTAAAAATGAGGTATTGTTTAGTAGGACTTTATGATGATAAAAGTGATGTAGTAAAAACATTAGTTTTTGTTGATGGTCAAAAAGTACAAAAAGTATTTTCCTATTCTTTATTAGGTACACCCTGTAAAAAGGTAATAGAAAATGATACTTGTGTTTACACAAAAAATACACAACAATTATTTCCAAACGATTTAGATTTGGTAAAATTAGGTGTTGAAAGCTATATGGGTAGGCTTTTAAAAAATGAGAAAGGGGTATCTATTGGATTAATTTCTTTAATGCACGATAAACCGATTGAAAATGAACAAGATAAAATTCAAGTATTAAATAATTTTTTACCTCGATTGATTAGTGAGTGTGACCGTAAAAATTATGAGAATCAGCTCATTTTTAATGAAATTAAATACAAAGATATTTTTGATAAATTTCAAAATATTTTTGTAAGAGCATCATTGTTGCCCAACGGAGAATCAATCATAACAGAAGTTTCTCCATCTATTTTTAAATTTTCAGGATATAAGCCAACAGAAATTATTGGTAAACCTTCATCCATGTTTTATCACAGTAAAGACGACCGTGATGAAATGATTAAAGTACTGATGAAACAACACCACATAAATGATTATCCATTAACTTTATTAAAGAAAAATGGAAACTTAATTTTTGTTCAAGCTACTGCACAACTTATTTTTGAAAAAGGCATTCCCATAGAAATAAGAATAATTGCTAGAGATGTAACCGAAAAACGCAACGAAGAGATGCGAAAAGAGATTAGCTATTTAATAGCTAAAAAAACGCAACGAAGAATAATAAACATAAACAGTTTGGCTGAATTTGTTCACAAAGTTTTGAGCAATATTATAGATACTTCTAACTTTCATATTACCTTAATTAATAAAGAAAACAATACGATTAATTTTATTGTTTTTGCTGACCAGAAAGTTAAAATAGAAGACGTTGGATTTTCAACGCCGATTCGAAATTCTCTAATGGAATACATTATTGCAACAAAAGCTATTTTTATAAAAAATGAAGTAGAACTGAAAGACATTATTAAAAATAATCATTTACACCATACCACACCCATTCCTAAAATTGTAATGAGCTTTCCGTTAAAAAATGAAGGTGTAGTTGTAGGGCTTTTAACTGTGAAATCGTATAAAAACAAAAATATATTTACACAAAACGATATTGATTTATTAGATTTTACGGCAACACAATTGTCGAACATTCTTGAAAAAGATCAATGGCAAAAAAGTTTAATTAATAAAGAAAAATATTTTCGATCGTTAGTAGAAAGTTCTTTGGAAGTAACCGGTATAGTTGATGCAAAAGGTAAAATAAATTACATTTCAGAGTCAGTAAGTAAAATAATAGGTTATCCGGCATATTATTTAATAGGCAAATATTTTTATGATTTTATTCCCAAAAAACATTACGAACAATCCATAGATTATTTTGAACGAGTTGTTACAGATAAAAACTTTGTTAATCCCTTTATGGTTACGGTTGTTACTAAAAACAAAACAAATCGAATTATCCAATTTACTTTAAACAATCAACTTAAAAATAAAGACATTAAAGGTGTGATTTTTAATGCACACGATATAACAGAAGAACACCAAAACGAAAAAAAATTAAAACTAGCTCAAGATAAATTAACTGCACAAGAAAAAAATTACAAAACCATTTTTAACCACGCTAACGATGGAATAATTAGAATAGATAAAAAATTTAAAATTATTGAATCAAATAATAGAATGACTAAAATTTTAGGATATTCAAAAAAAGAATTGCTTAGCAAAACCATATATGATTTTACCATAAAAGAGGAATTAAAATTGGTTAAAAAAGAAATGGCGAAGTTGGTGAATGGGAAAGCTACCAGTGTTATGTTTGAAAAACGTTCGTCCCATAAATTTGGGAAATCTATAATATGTAAAATGTATGTGAAGTCGGTTTTTACCAAGGAGCATAAATTAGATTATTTTATTGCCTTTATTACCGATGTTACCAAAAGGGAAATTGCCATTAAACGAGCAAAAGAATTAGAAACAGCTCTCGATAAATCGGCTGATATTTTGTATGTAAATAAAAATGGAATTATAACACATGTGAGTGAAAAAATTGGAATTAACACGGGTTATACTAAAAAAGAATTAATTGGAAAACATACCCGAATTTTTAATTCGGGTTACCATCCTGATTCTTTTTTTAAGGTCATGTGGAAAACCATTCTTGCTGGAGAAGTTTTTTATAGCGAAGTGTTAAACAAAAATAAAGATGGCAACAATTATTGGATTTTTACAACAATTATACCTATTAAAGATATTAATAATGAGGTTGAATATTTTGTAAATGTGAGAAATAATATTACAGAATTAAAAAATGCCAAAATTGATAAAATTAAAAATGTAATAGATGCACAAGAAAAAGAAAAAGAAACTTTTGCCAAAGAATTACACGATGGTTTAGGACAAATTTTATTAGCATCGAAAATGAACCTAAATGCAATAAAAACAGAAATAGAACAACTTGATGATACCACTATTGATATTTACAATAATTCGCTAAAACTATTAACCGATGCTATAAACGAAGCACGAAACGTTTCACATGGCTTAATGAGTAGGGCGTTGATTCAGTTTGGTTTGTCTCGTGCTATAAATGATATAATAAATGACATTCAAAAAAGCCATTCGTGTATTAAATTTAATTATAAACAAAATATTGATAACCAAAGGTTTGATAGCGAAATAGAAAAGGGATTGTACCGGGTGTTACAAGAGTTAATAAGCAATATTATTAAACATTCTGAAGCCACCAAAGCCTCCATTGAAATTATTAAAAATGAATACAATTTAATTGCTACAGTTAAAGATAATGGTGTGGGATTAACTCATCATATTTTAGAATCAAACCATTCGTTAGGTATTGGGTTAAAAAATATTGAAACTAGAATTAATTACCTGTCGGGCTCTTTTATTGTTAACGAAAAATTAAAAAAAGGAACAGAAATAGTAATCGTTATACCCACAACTAAATTAATAAATGTGTAACCCCTCCGAAGGAGGAGCTTTCGTAGAGGGCGAAAAGTGAAAATAAGAAACAAGTAGCCATCTCCCTCCCTTTGGAGGGACGGGATTAACTAGTAGCAAGAAAAACTATTAACTAAAAAATAAAAACCATGAAAAAAGAAATTAGATTGATGATTGTTGATGATCATAAAATGATTAGAGATGGTATTAAATTAATGCTAAAAAATAATCCAGAAATAAAATTAATTGCTGAAGCAGAAAATGGTTTAGAGGCAATAAAATATATTGATAACAACCCAACGGCTGTAGATGTAATTTTAATGGATATTAGCATGCCAAAATTAGATGGTATTGCTGCAACCAAAGACATTAAAGGCAACCATAAAAACATTCATGTGCTTGCTATAACAATGCACATTGAAGAATCGTACATAAACGATATGATGAAGGCAGGAGCAAGTGGTTATATTTTAAAAGAATCAGGGAGAGATGATTTAATAGAAGCCATTTCAAAAGTATCCGATGGTAAACTGTATTTTAGTTCGGAGGTTTCTTCCATTATTATTGGAAATATGTTAAATGATAATTCAAAAAAGCATACAAAAAGTATTATTTCGGATAGAGAAAAAGAAGTAATAAAGCTAGTATCTCAAGGAGTTTCGAATGCAGAAATTGGGGTTAAAATGCATTTGAGTTCTAGAACCATTGAATCGCACCGAAGAAATATTTTACAAAAATTAGATTTAAAAAATACTGCTGAAATGATTGCTTATGCAATAAAACATAAATGGGTGTAGATTTTCGCTTACACTAATTCGAAAAACCACGTCATTACGGGCTTGACCCGTAATCTCAAAAACAATAAGAAAACCAGATGGTGACCATGACGTTGTTGGTGGCCTTGCTTCTAGAAAACAAACTCAAAACTATTAGTTGCAGAGTTAAATTTAACCGATTTTTTATCAAATAATTGGTCGATTTTTTTGCTATCAATTATATTTTTTGGAGTATCACAATAAAACAAACCACCATTTAATAAGCCTATTTTATCAGCCAATTGTAAAGCAAACTCAATGTAATGGGTAGAAAATACAATGGTTTTGTTATATTGATGAGCAAGTTCTTTTAGCAATTTAAAAATTTCCACATTATTTACTAAATCTAAATGAGCAGTAGGTTCGTCTAAAATTATAATCGGAGTATGTTGAGCAATAGCTCTTGCAATATTTACTTTTTGCTTTTCTCCATCACTTAATAAGCTAAAATCTCTGTTTATTAAATGCGATATTTCGCACATTTTAATAGCATTTTGTATTTGCTCTTCATCTTCTTTTTTTAATGTTCCTAACCAGTCGGTGTATGGATAACGCCCAAAAGCAATAAATTCTTTTACGGTAATATTGGTAATGGTAATTTTTGAAGTTAATACAACACTTATTAAACTTGCGAAATCTTTGTCGTTTAACTTAAATAAATCATTGCCATTTATGGATATTAAGCCAAAAATAGGAGGGAGTAGCTTACATAATGTTTTGATTAAAGTCGATTTTCCTTCTCCATTTCTTCCAATCAAACAAATTAATTCTCCTGAGTTAAATGAAGTTGTAATATCTTTTACAACAGCAGATTTGTTGTATCCAATGGTTAAATTTGATATGTTAATTATCGACTTCATTAACCAACGTTTGTTATTCGTTTATTTTTAAAAATTATCCAAATAATAATGGGGATACCAATAAATGAGGTAATTGCATTTATTGGTAAAATGGTATCAGAATTTGGTAAAATGGAAATAATATCGGCAAACAACAACACATTTATTCCAATTAAAATAGAGAGTGGAATTAAGACTTTATGGTTAGAGGTTTTTGATAACATTCGTGATAAATGCGGTACTATAATTCCAATAAAACCGATAGGTCCGCAATAGGCAGTTACTAAGCCTGTAAGTATGGCAGTAATTACTACAACAGTTAATTGAAAACGTTGAATATTCATGCCTAAAGTTTTCGCATAATTTTCGCCCAACAAATATAAATTTAATTGTTTCGAAATTAGAAACGACCAAATTAAACCTATAATTACAAATGGGCCAATCACCAAAAGTTGTGTATTTGAAATTGAACTTAGACTTCCCATCGTCCACATAATAAACGATTTAAGCTGACTATCGTAACTAAAATATTGAATAATACTGATTAAAGCTGTAATGATACTTCCAATCATTATTCCTAAAATTAGCACTGTCATCATATCTTTTAAGCGATAAATAGAGGCTAAAAGAATTAATAACACGATTAAAGAGCCAATGAAAGAGGAAATTACAATACCATAACTACCTAAAAAACTTAATGAACTGGCTGAAATTCCAACCATAGATAAACCCATGATAAAAATAGCAACTCCTAATCCTGCACCAGCACTTATTCCTAAAATATATGGACCAGCCAATGGGTTTCGAAACAACGTTTGCATTTGTAAACCACTTACAGAAAGTGCAGCACCACATAATATTGCAGCAAAAGCTTTTGGTAAACGATTATTTAAAATGATAATTTCCCAACTTTCTTTTTCGTTTCCAGTATTGGTTAAAATAGTTACAATAGATTTAAAAGGAATTTGAACAGAGCCTAAAAACAAATCCACTAAAAAAAGAACAATCAATGACATCAATAAAGAGAGCATTAATAGGTTATTTCTGGTTTCTGGTTTCAAGTTTCTAGTTACTGGTTTTTTGTTAATTATTAATTATTATTTGTTACTTCTATTTACTTTGTTTTTCTTCTAACAATTTAATTAACCGGACAGTAGATTTCTGATTGTTTTTAGAATACATTGAATTAATTACATTTTCTTTTTCCTTGCTAGTTAAATGCCAACTTAGTGAAATTCTATTGTTTACGTTATCCAATTCAAAATCAATAATATCTATCGAGCTTTTAACATCGATACTTAAATATTGCATCATGTCGTCTAAATTATAATCTTGTATATAAAACAAGTTGCCATATAAACTTCCTATGGGTAAACTAATAGATTCCATTATTGATTGTAGCGGATTACTTTGAATGGTATGTTCCTTTTGTTTATCTCTAAAAGTTAAAATTATTACGCCACTGGTGTTTTCTTCAATCCAATTTTTAAAAGTGTGGATGTATTTGTAGGCAGTTATTGCTCCGTAATTATCTCTTAAACCTGCATCTAACACATTAATTTGTGGTGTTGTAGGAAGTGAAACACTTGGCATAATATAAGGAAATGTTGCACTCATTCTAATTACACTAGAAAAACGTATATCGTTGGCATTTTGATTTTTAAATAACCTTGAATATTCAACATTCTCAGCAATAGGTTGGGTATATACATTATTGTTTGGAATGTTATTACTTAAAAAAGAAATGGGTTGAGGCGAAATTAATAATCGACGTGCATCATTGGTAATAACAGGAGAAAAAATCATCATTGGTATTTGAGCATTTTGTTCTGGTGTTTTATAATCATTTAGAGTTTTGTTAAGTATGCCGTGTGTATTTAATAATAATTGATGTTCAAACGCAAACCCTCTATCTTTAATATAAGTTTGATTGTTGTAGTTGAATTTTTTTGTACGAATAAAAAAATCGTTAGTCGCAAGATAAAATGCAATAGGATTTAATAAATCGTTAGAAATATCGGTACGATATGAAGAGTCGTTAATATTAACAATAATACCTTCAGATTGGCGTAAATATAATTCTCTAAAATAAGCAGCACCAATCATTCCACCAGAAGAACCAGTAATTAAATGGGTATGTTTAAACATGTCGCCATTGGTTAAACTATCCAAAAATTGAAGAGAATAAAATGTCCAAAGTGAAGAACGAGAACCACCACCACTTGTATTTATCAAAATTAATTTTGGTTTATAATTAGGGTCAAGATTAGTCGCCCATTTGTTTAGGATACCCAATTGATTTTTTTTATCAGCTTCTATGTTTTCAAAACTAAATCTTAACGAATCTAGAATTCTAGTTGAATATTCGGCATTTTTAAGGTTATAATTTAAGCCGTAAGCCTGGTTGGTATAACTAAATTTTTGATTTTTTGATAATAAATTTACAATTAAAAATAAAGCAATTAAGGCAAATGGCGACCATGCTTTTAACCAAGTGTGTACAGCACTATACAGTATTAGAATAGTGGTAAATAGTAAAATAATACTTGCTGCTGCGGGAATCATAAAGAGTGGTTTTGCATTTAAAAAACCTAAGCCTATAAACGTAGCAAAAAGTACAATTTCAAAAATAGTAGCATTAATGTTGTTTTGTTTAAATATAGATTTAAGCATATTCAAATCATAATGAGAAATATCTCTTGCGGGTCGTATTAAAAAAGGGTTGTACAAATAATATTCAACATGCCATTTTTGTCTATTTTTAAAAACTGTATACCAGTTTTTATCTTTTAAAAGTAGAGAATTAAATGCTTTTGTGCTTGATTCTTTAGTTTCTGTTATTCCTAAAAGTTTAAAAATATGTTGATTGGTTGAAAAAAAATAAGCTAATGAAAATAAAATAAAAAATGTGTAACCTGCTAAAAATGCCACATTGTAAATGATGATGTTAATGGTAGTTACGTTTTCAAATTCGTGTAAAAACATCGACATCTTAAAACAATAAAACAATACAAACAAAAATGGGAGTAAAGAGTTATTAATACAATACCGTGTAAATGGATATTTTAATGCTGCTATAAAAGGGAATTTACTGCTGTTGATTACATAACCAGTAATGTTAAACGCCATAACAAAACCACCTACCGAAAAACCTAATATAGCATAAGCCCAAAAACTTAATTCGTTTAAGTATTCTGGTGCTAAAAAGAGGTTAGGAATTCCGTATTTTACAAAGAGGTTTTGGTTGACTATGCTAAATAAAATAATCCAAAGTATAAGAATAATATGATTTCTCTTTAGATTAGTAAGAAAAAGTTGAGTGGGTAAAAAATATATTATTTTTCTAATCATAACCTATATAAACAAACCACTCAGATAACTAGATGGTCTCAATATTCACTGCTTACGATTATAAATAGAATTTGTTCGGAGAATTTTTTATTTTTTTACTCTTTCACTTAGTTTTTCAAGAGTTAGAATAAAATTTTTCAAAACATCAAAATATAAAGTAAATGCAAGTAATATTGACATTAACCAAATTACACCGATATTAACCCAATAAGAATCGAAGTAAACTCCAAAAACTTTTTTCTCAGGAGCATAAAAATGAGCTCTAAAACCATCGGGACTTAGATAAACTGGATCTGCTTTTTGAATAAGTTGATTATCCAATTCAATAATTTTATTCATTTCATTTTTATCCTTAACAAAATCACTTAATGCATCATTGGTGTATTTATCTTTCATTTTAATAAACAAATCTTTCGACTCTTTATCTTTATTAAGTTTTGATGCTAATGCATCTCTTTTAGCATTTACTTTCTTATATTTTTGTAAATAGTAGTTATTTAAATCTTGTAAATAATTTTTAGTGTTTAAAAATACAGTTGAATTTATTTTTTCAGGTGTTAGTAAATCTAAATCATTGAAAACCATTTTTGGATTTCTGTCTAATTCCTTAGTTATTTCATTTGTCAGTAATTTAAGATTATTGGCTATTTCTTCTTTTTTAGAAGCGTCGTTAATATTGTTTTGAGCAGTACTTAATTTTTCCCTCAATTTTGCTAACCAAAAATTCTTTCTAAATTCAACTACTTTCAGCTCTTTGTCTAATTTATAAAATTGTTGTTCAAATTTATTGTCTTTAAACTGATGAACTGCTAAAGCTTCATAAGCCCATCTGGATGCCATAACCTCACCAACAAAAGGAACTTTATCTTGTAAAGTAATGGTAGGATTTAGCTTGTTAAACTTAACAATTACACCACTTAATAATAATTGTGGAATCACTAAAAATGGGATTAAAATATAGATGGTAACAGCCGAACTAAAACTTGCAGAAATATTCAAACCGAGCATATTTGCAAAACAAGATGTAGTGAAAAGCACGATCCAATAGGTAATGTTCATACTGTCAATACCTAAAATGGTGTTACCAACCAATACAAAAGTGAGTGTTTGGATGGCAGAAATAATAAACATGATAGAGATTTTAGAAAACAAATAACTACCCTTACTTAAATTGAGGAATTTTTCACGTTTTCTTATTTTTTGGTCACGGATAATTTCTTCGGCACTAACTGTTAATCCAATAAATAAAGCAACAATTACCGACATAAAAATGTAAGCTGGAAGGTTTTCGTTTTCTCTTAAAATATAACCTAAGGTATTGTTTACATCAGAATTAAAATAACGAACCAAATAAGCTAAAATAAAAGCTAAAATAGGTGCTTCTAAAAAATTAATTAGTAAGTATTGTTTATTGGTAAGTTTTGATAATACATCTCTGATAATAAAAACTTTAAACTGTTTAAATTTATTAGGAATACTAAATGTAATGTTCGGTTTTTCAAACAATCGTTTAAAAGTAGAAGATGATTTTTCAATTTTCTCTAAATAAAATTTATACCATTCTGTTGGTAATATTTTCCGATGGGTGGTAGTATTTCCATACTCATCAACAACTCTAGATTCGATAATGTTAAAAATTTGTTCGGAGTTTACATTACCACAAGTAACACATTCACTTTCACTGCTGTTTACATGATGAACCAATTCTTTAAAATAAACTACTGCATCAACGGGATTTCCGTTGTAAATAGGATAACCACCAGTATCTAAAATCAACAGGTTATCAAACATCTTAAAGATTTCTGATGATGGCTGATGAATTACTACAAAAACCAATTTGCCTTTTAAAGCTAATTCTTTAAGTAAATCCATGATGTTTTCAGAATCTCTTGATGAAAGTCCAGAAGTAGGTTCATCAACAAACAAAACTGCTGGTTCTCTAATAAGCTCTAAAGCAATATTCAAACGTTTTCGTTGTCCACCGCTGATGGTTTTTTCTAGCGGACTACCAACTTTTAAATCTTTAGCTTGGTCTAAACCAATACTGATTAAAACATCTAAAACCCGTTTAGAAATTTGTTCATCGTTTAAATTATCGAAACATAATTTAGCATTGTAAAATAAGTTTTGAAAAACGGTCAATTCTTCAATCAATAAGTCGTCTTGAGAAACATATCCAATTACTCCTTCTATTTTTTCAGGCTCACGATGTATATCAATTCCATTTATCGTTATTTGTCCTGTTGTAGGGATGTAAGCACCATTTAATAAATTCAACAAGGTAGATTTTCCGGCTCCACTAGCACCCATAATACCAACCATTCTACCAGATTCTTCAGAAAAGTTAAAATGGTGCATTCCCATGTTTCCACCTTTAAACTTGTAGGTAAGGTTTTCTACATTAAATACAATTTTTTCGGCATTATCATCTTTAAAAAATGAACTGATAATATCGCTGTAATAAATAGGTTGTACTTTCGAACTTCGAATAGAAGAACCTTGGTTTAAGATATGAGAACGACTTTTGTTTAATAAAATTCCATTAAGATACAGTGCAGAATCTCCGAAGTAGCGAACAAAAAACATGTTCACTGTTTCAATTTTAATTACACGAAGAACACCTAAAATACTCTCTGAATAGATATGTCTATTATGGTTTAGAGCATTCTCTTTGTTGTTATCAATAACTAAAACATTAGGCGAATCAATAGTAGTTTCGATAGAATTATGAACAAAACTCAAACATAAATCATATTCTTCTTTTGGGATATTAAAAGTTTCAGAAACAGTAGTTACAAATTCAAGTTCTTGTTCAGAAGCCTCTTTGTTGGCGTAAATAAATTCGAGCAGACGAACTAAAACAATAACTTTTTGTTTTTGGGCAAGTTCTTCATTAATTTGTGTGCAGATTAAAAGAACTTTTACAGAATTTACAGAAGTTCTTTTTCTTTTTTTCTCACTATCAGATTTTTGGGTTTTAATAGCAATATATTCATCATATAATGCGAGGTATTCATCAACTAATTTTTGATTAAGTTGTTGTTTTAAAAAAGATTCTACAATTACTCTGCTGTTGTCAGAAATCTCATTTGCTTCTGAAACAATTGAGAATAATTGCATTAAGGCTTTTAAAATTCTTTCACTCATTTTATAATAATAAAATTATGGTATTAAAGTACAAAAAAACCCCGATAATTATCGGGGTTAAATATTTCCTTTAACCAAACTATTGTTTAAAACCAACTAATAATACAGCACAACCTGATGCTAAATTATTTGGATCTAGCGAGGCTTCAATAATACAATCAATTGTATTGGTAATTTTAAAATCCCAATAAGGAGCATTTGCATAATCTTTATTAGTAAATAACAGGTTTCTTTCTTTATCAAATACCGAAAATATTAAATTACCATCAGTTAAACCACTACAAGCAGCAAAACGGTAGGTACTGTTGCCATATAAAACCATGTTAAATTCAGCAATTTCATCATCTAACAATAATGACCGATAATCTTGTCCATCAGAAATAAATCCTTTTTTAATATGTTTATCACACATGCTAGCAATAGTATCACACTGTGCAAATGTTGATTTTACAGCAATAAAACCAATTAATAAGATAACTATTTTGATTAATTTAAAGTTCTTCATTTTTCGTGTTGTTATAATTTCTTAATTAAAATTAATTGATTAGTTCAGCTCTAATTTTATTTACTTTATCAGTGATTGCTGTTAATTGCTCTGGAGTAATACTAACCGTTGTTGTGCTATTAATAGTTGTTACTTTGTTTTTTGCATCAACCGTTGGTTTGATGTAAGTGTAAGTAATTTCTATTTTAGAAAACAATTCGTCAAGTTCTATTAAGCTATCAACAAAACCTGTAAATTCTGATTTACTGTAGTAAGG
>CAYJMI010000072.1:0-16045 GCA_964371285.1 uncultured Vicingus sp.
CTATTATATTTCAAAAATTAAAGACGACAAAGAAATTAATATTGGTATCAGAATAGCTTCAGAAGAAGAGCCTTCTTTTCAATTTTATACTTCAAGATTAGGAATTCGACACAAAGACATTAAAGATTTTTATAAAACCAAAATAAAACCTCATAAAAATATTAAGCTGAAAATGCTCCACTTTTTTATCAATACTGGTATTAGAGATACCACCTATTATTGGACGGAATTATTAAAAGCTTTGAGTATTTACTGCGAATTAAAAACCATTTGCCCAGATTTGGAAGGATTAAACATTGGTGGTGGTTTACCCTTTAAAAACTCTTTAGGTTTTGAATTTGAATACGAATACATGATAGAAGAAGTTGTTGCACAAATAAAAGATTACTGCAACAGCAAAGGTGTTAAAGAGCCCAATATTTTTACTGAATTTGGTTCGTTTACCGTTGCCGAAAGTGGGGTAAACATCTACTCTATTATCGACGTTAAAGAACAAAACGATACTGAAATGTGGTACATGATTGATAATTCTTTTATCACGACTCTTCCAGATTCATGGGCAATCAATCAAAGATACATCTTGCTTGCAATTAATCATTGGAACAAAGAATTTCAACGAACCAACTTAGGTGGGATGACTTGTGATAGTTTAGACTATTACAATTCAGAAGCTCATCTTAATCAAATTTTCTTACCTAAGGTGGATAATTCGGTAGAAGAACCTTTGTATATCGCTTTCTTTAACACGGGTGCTTATCAAGAATCATTAAGTGGCTACGGCGGAATAAAACATTGCTTAATTCCATCACCAAAACATGTGGTTGTTGACATGGATGAGAATGGCGAATATTACACCAAACTTTTTAGTAAAGAGCAAAGTTCAAAATCGATGTTAAAAATATTAGGATATTAATCAACAATAAACTATTCTTTAGTATCTATTTTAACCCGTTGTGCATATGTAAGAAAATTTGTCAATTCGAGTGTCCCGAAGTGTTACGGGATATATCGAGAATACAAATTTTCAATAAAAAAGGTGTGTTCTCGATACTTTTTCTTTCAGAAAAACTCGAACTGACACCTTTTTTATTAAAAATTCTTTTAAATGCACAACGGGTCTATTTTATTATTCAATTAATCTTTATTTCCTAAAAAGATTAATACATTTGTGCTTTACGCCAAAATTATTGGTCTTGATTAAATTATTAAAACTATTTACCATCCTTCTTATTTCTCTCATCTTCACAAGATGTAGCGATAGTGTAAGTAATCAAACCGAAGGTGTTATTGAATATAACATATCCTATCCAAAAATGGATAAAGATAATTTTATGAGGGATTTTATGCCAAGTAAAATGAAATTTTCATTTAAAGAAAATACCTACTCCAATTCTTTCTCGGCAGGAATGGGCATGTTTAAATCGAGTTTTATCTGCAATAAAGAGGATGAATCATTTACTCAAATGGTGAAACTCATCAATAAAAAATATGCTTTAACACTTAGTGGTGATGAAATATCAAAATCAATGAGCTTAAAACCTAGTTATAGTGTAGAGTTTACTAACGATATTAAAAACATTATTGGCTACAATTGTAACAAAGCCATTGTAACGGTTAATAATGAAGCTCAAGATGCATTTATTGTTTATTACACCGATAAAATAAATATTGAAACTCCAAACTGGTGTAACGAATTTGTAGAAATACCAGGCGTAATGTTAGAATATCAATATGAAAAATATGGTGTTTGTATGCGTTTTATTGCTGAAAAAATAAAATTCAAAAAAATAGACGAAGATGAATTTTCTCTTCCTTCAGAATATAAAATAATTTCTGAACCAGAAATGGAAAAAGAAATGCAAGAAATCTTCGATAGTTTTAAGTAAAAACAGCCCACTCAATTATGCTCTATGGTTTTAAACTATTATCATGGAAAACAACATCATACTATATAGCAGTAAAATAGGTAATGTAACTATAAATGTTACCTATCAAAATGAGAATTTTTGGTTAACACAAAAGGCTATTGCGGCATTGTTTGGCGTAGAAGTACCAGCCATAAGCAAGCATTTGGCAAATATTTATGAAACAGGAGAATTGCTGCAACAAGCAACTATTTCCATTTTGGAAACAGTTCAGCAAGAAGGCAACAGAAATGTAAAACGAAAAGTTGAGTTTTATAATTTGGATGCTATTATAGCCGTTGGATATAGAGTAAACTCCAAACAAGCTACTCAATTCAGAATTTGGGCTACCCAAACATTAAAAGAATTTATCATCAAAGGTTTTGTATTGAATGATGAAATGCTAAAAAACGGAAAACCATTTGGAAAAGATTATTTTGGTGAGCTGCTGGAACGTATTCGTGAAATACGATCTAGTGAACGCCGGTTATATCAAAAGCTGGGAGATATTTTTGAGCAATGCAGTTCCGATTATTCAAAAAACGCAGAAGAAACCAAGTTGTTTTATAAAATGGTGCAAAACAAACTGCACTTTGCTATAACTGGCAAAACTGCAGCCGAAATAATTTTTGACAGAGCCGATAAATCCAAAGATTATATGGGTTTAACCTCTTGGAAAAACTCACCCGATGGAAAGATTTTAAAAAGTGATGTTAGTATTGCTAAAAATTATTTAGCCGAAAACGAAATTGGCGATTTAAATTTATTGGTAAGTGCCTTTTTGGATTTAGCAGAGTTTCAAGCTCGAAGAAATCAACTAATGAATATGAAAGATTGGTTGGAACGTACCAATAAATTTTTAGGCAGCAATAGTTTAGAAATTTTACCCAATGCAGGAAACATTAGACACGAGCAAGCACTTGAAAGAGCACATCAAGAATATGAACAATTTAGAATAGAACAAGATAAAAAATATATTTCTGATTTAGACAAAGAAATAAAAAAAATTAGCAAGAAATAGAGAAACTTGTTTTGGTATAAATATACCTTAACACACCCATAATTTTATTCACACCTCATTGTTATTTAATAACCTACAATTAAAGCTACATTCAGCTCTATTTATCTATCTTTGAAAATTATTGAATTTACAATTAATGGCTAGAAATCAATTTAAAACAGAAGCGAACCCAACAGAAGAAAACACACCCCCGATAGCTATCGGGGCTAAAAAATCAACATCCACTTCTAAAACTTCATTTAATATTTTCAGACCCATTACTTTATTTTTTACCAACGAAAAATTTTTAAAAATAACTGGTGTAACGCTTATCATTTTTTCCATTTTTTGTATACTTTCTTTTGCTTCTTATTTGTTTACATGGAAAATTGATCAGGATAAACTGAGCGAAAGTTGGAGCAACATTCTTTTCAATAATGATATTATCTTAGAAAACTGGATGGGTAAATTCGGTGGTTTAATCTCTCATCAATTTATTTATGGTGGCTTTGGTGTTACATCATTCATTTTTGCTTTTCTATTTTTTTTATTGGGGTTTAGAATTCTTTTTAAAGTGGAACTATTACCAATAAAAAAAATGTTGCTTTATTCCATGTTTACTATTGTTTGGTTATCTATTGTGTTAGGTTTTGTTTTTGCTAAACAACCTATTTTAGGAGGTACTTTTGGTTATGAGGCAAATTTATGGTTGATTAGTGTTGTTGGTAAAATTGGCGTTGGATTAGTTTTGGCGTTTGCTTTATTATTTTTTTTAATTACCAATTTCAACATTTCATTTAATATTTTTAAATTCAACTCTACTGAAAAAACTACTGATGAAACAATTGAAGATGAAGAAGAAAACGAAGCATTTTCAATTAAACAAGCTAATAAGTTTAAGGAAAACAAACTTAATGAAGAGGTGATTGAAAATGAAGTTACTTTAAATGAAACTCCTATTGAAGTCGATTTAGAAGAAGTTGAGACTGAAGAACCAATTATACTTTCTGCGTTAAAAAATGAAATAGACCAAAAAAAACCAATTGATGATAGTGGTGTTTCATTTGTTGTTGAGGCTGCAGCTGAAGTAGAAGAAATTTTAACAGAATCGGAAATCAATAGTAAGGTTGCAGAATTTGGCGAGTACGACCCTACTCTCGACTTGTCTTCGTATCAACTTCCTTCCATTGAACTTTTAAAAGATTTTGGAAATACCCAACGAACAGTTACTCAGGAAGAACTTGAAGCCAATAAAAATAGAATTTTAGAAACACTACAAAACTATAGCATTAAAATTGCATCGATTAAAGCCACCATTGGGCCTACGGTTACTTTGTACGAAATAATTCCGGAAGCCGGCGTTCGGATTTCTAAAATAAAAAATCTGGAAGATGATATTGCATTGAGTTTAGCCGCTTTGGGCATACGTATTATTGCCCCAATGCCTGGAAAAGGAACTATAGGAATTGAAGTTCCTAATTTGAGTCCAGAAATTGTTTCCATGAAAACTTGTATTGCCTCAGATAGATTTCAAAATGCCAAAATGGAACTTCCTATCGTAATGGGAAAAACCATTACCAACGAAACTTTTGTTTTTGACTTAGCAAAAATGCCTCACCTTCTAATGGCTGGAGCAACAGGTCAAGGAAAATCTGTTGGATTAAATGCCGTTTTAACTTCATTACTTTATAAAAAACATCCTTCTCAATTAAAATTTGTATTGGTTGACCCTAAAAAAGTCGAGCTTACACTTTACAACAAAATTGAACGTCACTTCCTTGCAAAATTACCAGATACTGAAGAAGCTATAATTACTGATAATCAAAAGGTTATCAATACGTTGAATTCTCTTTGTATAGAAATGGATCAGCGTTATGGATTACTAAAAGATGCGATGGTTCGTAATATTGTGGAGTACAACAGCAAATTTGTACAACGTAAATTAAATCCTAACGATGGACATAAATTTTTGCCTTATATAGTTCTCGTAATCGATGAATTTGCCGATTTAATAATGACCGCTGGAAAGGAAGTAGAAACTCCTATCGCTCGATTAGCTCAATTAGCTCGTGCTATTGGAATACACTTAATTATTGCAACACAACGACCAGATGCCAATATTATTACAGGAATAATAAAAGCAAATTTTCCAGGTAGAATAGCATTTAGAGTTACTTCCGGAATTAACTCCAGAACAATATTAGACACCAGTGGTGCCGATCAATTGATTGGAAAAGGAGACATGCTAATATCGCAAGGCAATGATTTAGTGAGGGTACAATGTGCGTTTGTTGATACCCCTGAAGTGGAACGTATTTGTGAATTTATTGGTAATCAACGAGGTTACCCAGAAGTGTTTACTTTGCCAGAATTTGTTGGAGAATCCTCTTCGGGTGGTACAGGTACTTTTGATGATGATGATAAAGATGCTTTATTTGATGATGCTGCAAGAATTATTGTTTCGAGTCAACAAGGTTCAGCTTCATTATTACAACGAAAATTAAAAATTGGCTACAACCGTGCAGGTCGTTTGGTTGATCAAATGGAATCTGCTGGAATAATTGGACCATTTGAAGGTAGTAAAGCCCGTCAAGTTTTAATTACCGACATGGCAACTTTGGAACAATTTTTGTCCGACATGAACAATTCAAACAGTTAAAACATTAAACACAATAAAAATGAAAAAATTAATAACACTAGTTCTTACTACCTTTTTTGCATTAAATATCAATGCTCAAGAAGGTGATCCAGCAAAAACCATCTTAGACAACCTAAGTAAAAAAACTAAAGCGTTTAGCACTATTAAAGCCGATTTTCAATTTACTGTTTTAAACAAAAAAGATGGGGTTAATGAAACTCAAGAAGGCTCTATTCAACTAAAAGGAAACAAATACAATCTATCTATAAAAGGACAAAATGTGATTTCAGATGGAAATACGATTTGGACATACATCAAAGAATCGGAAGAAGTTCATATCAATAATTTATCTGAAGATGAAAATGATGGTACATTTAGTCCGAACAAACTATTTACACTGTACGAAACAGGGTTTAAATACAAATTTGTGGAGGAAAAAAACAACATTTATACCATAAATCTTTACCCAAAAGATGCAAGTTCTAAATCATTTCATCGAATAGCTTTGTTTATCGATAAATTAAAAAATGAAATTAAAGAGGTAAAAGTTTATGGTAAAGACGGCAGTGAAATGACTTATAAAATTAAAGCATTCACCACTAACACTGCTTTGCCCGATAGCCTTTTTACATTTGATAAAACCAAACATCCTAAGGTTGAAGTAATTGATTTGAGAGAGTGAGAGTGTGAGTTGGAAGACCGAAGACGAAAGCACTTCCAACTTCGGTCTTCCGACTTCTTGCTTACCTGATAACAGTTACTTTGCCAACGTAATCGTGCCATTTTTTAAAAACATCTCTGACTTTAATTTTATACACATATACATCGTTCTCTACAAGTTTACCTTTGTATGTTCCATCCCAACTATCATCCAGTTGATGTCCTTCCCAAATTTTTTCTCCCCATCTATCGAAAATCAACATTTCTAATTGAGTTATTCCATATCCTTTTACCGAAAAATAATCATTTAGATTATCGCCTACTGGTGTAAAAGCATTCGGAATAAAAATAACAAATACAGGATCTATTTTTACCAATTTTTGAGTGGTATCTTTACAACCATCAGTGTTTTCTATAAATAACGTTACCAAAAAACTTCCAGAATCAGCATATTCGTGTATTGGATTTGGAACATTTGACAAATCGCCATCGCCTAAATCCCACAAATATTGACTGGCAATAATGGAGTTATCGATAAAGGTTATTTCTCTGTCATAAATATCGGTTTGTTGTGGTGAAAACGTAAAATCGGCTATAGGTTTTGGATAAACTGTAATCATGTTTACTATTGAATCGGTGGTGGAACAGCTTCCATAAAGAACTCCTGCTGTTACTGTTAATGATACGGTATATAACGCGGTACTGGTATTGGAAGTATTGCCGAAAATAATACCCTGAGGATTTTGATTTGTTGATGTTAATCCATTGCCGAAATTCCAATTCCATGTAAATAAGCTAGGGTCTGATGGAGCGTTAATAATCGAATTATCAGTAAAATTCGCAATAACTCCTGCACAGCCATACAAACTATCCGATACAAAACTAACCACAGGATTAGGGTGTACTGTTACTGTTTTAGTTAATGAATCTTTACATGCATGATTGGTAGTTACAAATAATTCGGCTTGAAAAGTACCGTCAGTTGCATAAGTATGCATTGGGTTTTGGCTGAGATTTAAGGCGGTGGCATCACCAAAATTCCATATCCAAGCCACATTTGAACCCAATGTTACAGTAGATAAATCGGTAAATTGGGTTGAAGTGTTTAAACAAACCTCTGTTGGTGTAAAGTCAACCACTGGCAAAGGCCAAACGTTTATAGTTTGTGTTATGGTATCTTTACAGAAATTATCGGTAGTAACAATTAACGTTACAGGGTACTGACCATCATTTGCATACAATTGTGTTGGGTTTTGTGTGGTTGAGGTGTTGGTGTTTCCAAAATCCCAATCCCAATTGGTAATGGTGCCTGAAGAAACCATTGAATTATCAGTAAAACTATTGGCTATTCCAAAACAAGTATCAGTAAAACTATAGGTTGCATTTGGCATAGGGAAAATAGTTATTGGATTAGTGATAGTGTCACTACACCCGTCTGTAGTGGTAACAATTAATTCAACAGTATAAGTGTTTTCGATTGCATAATTATTAGTTGGATTTTGGATAGTATAATCTGTTGTATGGGTTGTACCATCAAAATCTATATCCCAATCATATTGATCAATAGTTCCTCCATTGCCATTGGATTGGTCAGTAAACATAGCTGTTACATTCTGACAAACATCTGTGGTTGTAAAAGCTGCAATTGGATTGTTAAATACAGTTACAGGTATTACAATGGTGTTAATACAGTTGCTATCAGAGGTTACTGTTAAACTCACATTATACGTATTAGTGGCTCCATATAAGTAATTTGGCGATGGTAAGGTGTCTGTACCACTCCCATCGGCAAAATCCCAAAAATAGCTTTGTATGGTGCCTGTTGTAACCGTCGATAAATCGGTAAAAGGAGTTGTCGTATTTAAACATACGTCGGGAGCTGAAAAATTTGCTACGGGTATTGGATTTACAGTAACTATTTTAGTTATCGAATCCATACAACCAAGTGCCGTTTCTACCATTAACTCAACGGTATAACTTCCTGCAGCAGGGTAACCGTTAGTCGGGTTTTGAGTCGTATTATCAACAGATCCATTGTTGGTGAAATCCCAATTCCAATTGGTTAAACTACCTCCATTGGCAGTAGATAAATCGGAAAAAGATGTTGTTGTTCCAAAACATACGTTTGGAAAAGTAAAGTTAGCAGAAGGATTGTCGGAGACTATAACATCTAAAATGGTATCATGTACACAGCCGAAGGTATCTACCACACTCAAGTTAACAGGAAATGTTCCAGCTCCAGCAAAAATGAAGGTTGGATTTTGTCCGTTAGCATCATAACTTCCATTGTTATCATAATCCCAATTCCAAGTTTGGATGCCAATATTTCCTAAAGTTGTTAAATCCGTAAACGATGTTGCATAAGACAAACAAGCTGTATCTGTTGAAAAGTTTGCAATTGGATTATCATACACTTCAACATTGGTATTAAATGTATGCGTACAACCACTATCAGAAACAACTGTTAATGTTACATTAAATACTCCTGAAGTAGCATATTGATGAGTTGGGTTCTGATTGTTATCTATTGGTGATGCATCTCCAAAATCCCAATCCCATTGATTAACATTTCCTATGGTTGTTGTTGAACTATCAGTAAACGAAGTTACAAATCCTAAACATTCATTTGTCCCTCCAAAATTAGCTACAGGAATGGCATCTACATCAACCACAACCGTAACGGAATCTTTACATCCTAATACAGAAGTTACTAATAATTCAACCGTATGATTTCCTTCTATGGGAAATAAATTTGAAGGATTTTGATTGACATCATCGACTGTTCCATTATTTTCAAAATCCCATTCCCAAGTATCTATTGGAGTTGTTCCTCCATTATCGTTGGATTGATTGGTTAAAGAAGTTGTTGTTCCAAAACATTCATCACTAAATATAAAAGCTGCTAATGGATTGGCAGAAACAACAACATCAAGAGTTGTATCATGAACACAACCGTTTACATCAACAATATTCAAATTTACAGGAAATAAACCTGAACCTGAAAAAATGAAGGTAGGGTTTTGTGTGATATTATTGATAATTCCATCATTATCAAAATCCCAATTCCAATTACTTAAAGCTGCATTTCCAATGGTGCTTTGGTCGGTAAACTGATTGGCAAATGATAAACAGGCTGTATCAGAAATAAAGTTGGCAATTGGATTGGAATAAACTGTAACTGGAATAATAATATTATCCAAACAACCACTGTCTGAAGTTACGGTTAAACTTACATTAAAAATTCCTGAACTGGTATAAAGATAACTTGGTGATTGTAATGCACTTGTACCCACACCATCGCCAAAATCCCATAAAAAAGTAGTAATACTACCTGTTGTTACAGTAGAAGAATCTATAAATTGGGTGGTGGTATTTAAACATTCGCTAGTTGCAGAAAAATTGGCAACAGGGTTTGGGTTTACAACCACCGTTTTTGTAATGGAATCTATACAACCATTTGTAGTTGAAACAAATAATTCTGCAACATAACTACCAGCCCCAACATACCCGTTTGTCGGATTTTGAGTTGTATCATCGACCGTTCCATTATTGTTAAAATCCCAATTCCATTGATTTATTGTTCCACCATTACCATTAGATAAATCGGTAAAAGGTGTATTCGTACCCAAACAAACATTTGTAAATGTAAAATCGGCAGAAGGCAAAGGATAAATAGTTAGATTAATACTTGAAGTATCTTTACAACCATTGTTTGAAGTTACAATTAATTGAACAGTATAATTACCTGAAGTAGCGAATTGATGAGATGGATTTTGGAGAATCGAAGTGTTTCCATCACCAAAATCCCAATTCCATCCAACAATATTGTCTGGCAAAGCAATGGTGGATGAATCTGTAAATTGAATAGTTTCAATCAAACAACCACTAGGAGCATTTAATCCAGAATTTGAAAATGTATAACTAATAGTGGATGTAGGGTTAGGGTATAGAGTAACATTTATAACAACAGTATCTGAACATTGACCAGCATCAGCAGCAATTAGCTGAACAGCATAAGTACCATCAGCATTATATGTATGAGACGGATTTTGTAATGTTGAAGTATTACCGTCACCAAAATTCCAATTCCAACTGGTAATTGTACCACTAGAAATTGTACTTAAATCAGTAAAATTAAGAGCTACACCACTACATTGAGATGTAGTTGAAAAGTTAGCGGTTACAGTAGGTGGTGGTGGTAAATTAATATCCATAGATCCACAAGTTCCATCAGAAAAATTTTCAACTAAAGTGTAGTCGCCAGAAGGATAATTGTTTACAGATATCTGAAGCGTTGCTGAGGTTTCTCCCAATAAAGCTACTCCACCATAATACCATTGATAAGTAGAAGTTGGATTATTTGTTGTTTGCAATTCAAGGTTGTTCATACAAAAACTCCCTGTTTGTGTTAAATTGGTTGCACTTGATTGCGTTAGTATTAAATTATCATAGTAAAAATAAGGATAGCACCCACTTGGAGGACTATAACTACCCGGCAAAGCACAAGGTGAACCGATTATTATAGAGTTAATATTAGTTGAAGGAGTAAAAGTAAAGGTAATTGGAGCCCAACTGGCAACTGGATTATAATTTACTGTGGTAAGTACTGGCCATCCAGGAGGACATCCAGTTGTTCCGATTGGAAAAGCTACACAAGCAGGATTTCCGAAAATAACAATATCAATAGCTCCATAATCGATTACTCCACCATTACATACGCCACCAGAACCATCAATAGGTGCAGAAGCAATATTCATGGTAAGGGTATATGATTGACCAGCTAACATTGGAGTAGAGAGACATGATCCAACATATTCTTGCCAACCAGGTGAAAAAATAGTTCCTAAATAAGCAACACCGTCAGGCGGTGGGACAAGTCCTGCATTGGTTGCTGAAGCAAAATTAAACCCACAATTAAAATAATCGGAAGTAGCATCGGTTGCTTGAGACCAACCAGCAGCACAAGAAACTTGGCTATAAGTAGAAGGGCAACAATTTGTTTGCTCGAAAGATGGATTAGGTATCATTGATGGAATTATAATTGGAGCACAATTACAACTTGCAACATCATTCATATCTATTAATCCATCAGCATCATCATCTATTCCATTATTACAAATTTCTTGGCTATACAAGCTAAAAGAAAAAATTAGCAAAATGGTTAATGATATAATATGTTTGAAAAAAATGTGGTTTTTCATGATTTTTATGTCCAGTAAATAACTAGACGTTTTTATTTATGATTAGTTGCCTCAAAATTTGAATTATTCTCAATTAAATTGATGTATTGTTGATACTTTTCATCTTTCGTCAATTCATGTACTTTTTTTAAGTGAATTAACATACCGCTATAATTTTTATTTTCATTGTACAAATCAATCAATAATAAGTGAGTATTCAAATTGTTTTTATGGGTTAATAAAATAGTATCTTCAAGATAACGAATGGCTTCCGCAAATAAATTATTTGAAATTACAAATTGTTTATAGGAGGGAATGAGTTGGTTTAAATTTGGGTCAATATAAAATGCCTGTTGATATGCCTTATTGCATAAATCAATTTTATTTAGCTTTTCATAACATTTTGCTATGTTAAAATATACTAGCGGTTTGTTTGATAATTGTACAGATTTTTGATAATAATCTAATGCTTTGCTATAGTTGGTTTTTAAAAAATTTATATAACCTAGATTATTTAAACAAGCAGAATAATCCGGATAAATTAAAATTGCTTTTTGAAAATACTGTTCACTTAATGATAAAAATGTTTTATTGTTTTCGCTTATTGCCAGTTTTAAATATTTATTTGCAAGCATTTCGTTTGCTTTTGCAGAATTAGGAACACGATAAATATCATTTTTATACAATGTTAATTCATCTTTCCATTGTTTATTTCTTGCAAAAGTAGATATGCTAAAAATAAAAACAAGAAAACAACTAATAGCGATTATGAAATTGGTTGAATAATTTTTAAAAAACTTTTTACTAATCAACTTTAATGAAAAAAATAAAATAAGTAAAAACCCTAAAGTTGAAACAAAAATAAACCGTTCTGCAACTATGCCTGGCAATGGAGTCCATAAATTTGATACTGCAAATAAATTAACATATAAAATAATTAATCCGACCATTAATGGCAAAGTATCATTTGAATTATTCTTTAATAATTTATAAACCAAAAATGGAACGATAAATACAAACAAAACCCCTATTAATGAATAAAATGAAAAAATGTCTGTGTAATTTATGGTGTTAAATCCATAATAATATATTGGTGTAAAAGGGTAGAACATTAATTTAATGTAATATCCTATGATATAAAATGAAGGAAAAATTCGTTCTTGAAGGGATAAAAAATACAATGGGTTTTCAAAATATTCGAACAACCTTATAGCATGGCTATTTTTGAAAATAAAATATTTTAAAATAATTACTCCTAGAATACCTAACCCAGAAAACAATAGGTATTTAAAAAATAATTTAGTGCTAAAAAAATTTGATTCCCTTTTAGCGTACATTACTATAATTGCCGAAATTATTGGAGGAAAAATTAAAAAAGATGATTTAGATAACATTCCAAAAAATGAAAAAGCGACCAAAAGAACAAGAAATAACCAATGTTGTTTAGTTAATGATTTAATAGCAATAATTAATGCTGAAAATCCAAAAATACTAGCCAATAATTCATCACGATTTTTAATGTTATCCACTACTTCAGTATGTAACGGATAGGAAACAAACAATAACGATAAAATCAGTGCAGAAGTAACATCTATATCAATAATTAATAAAAAATAATAAATAAGGATACTTAGTAAAACATATAATAAAATACTGATGAAGTGGCTAATATGGGGGTTTTTACCAAAAAATTTATTTTCCAAATAGAAAGAAGCAATACTTATGGGGCGATAATCAAAATCATATCCTTCGTCCGTAAAAGAATGATTGGTAAAGACTTCGGTAAAATTTCCGTTGACTAATTTATTATTAGTCATTACCAATGAATCATCCATATTATAATCATTTTTTAATGAATTTATATAGACTAAAGAAGTGAAAAGTATGATGAAAAAAACATATAAATAACTGTATCTATCTATACGTATTTTATTCATTTTGTTCAGTAAAAATGTGTTCGGTTATTTTAATAGAAATACTTTGCCAATGTAATCATGCCATTCGAAAAGTACATCAAATACTCTTATTTTATACACATAAACATCTTCTTGAACCAAATTGCTTTTGGATGTTCCATCCCATTTAAACTCCAACTCATCACTTTCAAACAATAATTCACCCCATTTGTTATAAATAGCAATATGTAACTGGGCTATTCCATAACCATCAACACTAAAGTAATCATTAATATAATCGTTATTTGGAGTAAAAGCATTAGGAATCCAAACCGCATAAATTGGTTTTATTTGAATGTATTTTTGAGTCGAATCTCTGCAACCATATTGGTTTTCAATTTTAAGAGTAACCAAATAAAAACCTGTATCTGCATATTCGTGAATAGGATGTTGTAAAGTGGATGTTGTACCATCGCCTAAATCCCAAGTCCAAGAATCAGCAATAATAGATAAATCTATAAAAGTCAATTCTTTATCTACTATAGTTACTTCATTTGGCCAATAACTAAAACTAGCTAAAGGTATTGGCATTGACTGAATATAATTTTCTTTTACTAAAGTATCTTTACATCCAAAATTTGAAGTAGCTATTAACCTAATTGTATAGTCTTTATAACTAGTATGAGACAGGTTAGTCAAACTATAAGGTGGTTCAAAATTTGATGCATCTTGAACTCCATCTCCGTTAAAATCCCAATCCCATTGTGTAATTGTGCTTATTCCACTTATCGTAGTTAAGTTAGTTAATAGACCTTTAACAGGAGAACAATCGCTAGGATTATCAGCAACAAAATCTACATCCGGCAAGGGATAAACGGTAACTAGTTTGGTAATAAAATTTGAACAATTACGGTCTGTTGTTACTGTTAATGTTGCCATAAAATCGCCATCAGAAGCATACATGTAATTCGGATGTTGAGCATTGCTCACCCCCACTCCATCACCAAAATCCCAAGTCCAAGTAACATTGGTATTTATTGTATATACATTCGAAACTATTGATGTATCAGTAAATTGAGTTACATTGTTTAAACAAACTGGTATTGTTGTAAAGTTTACATTAGGCAATGGCCAAACTTCAATGTTATTTTTCACTATAGTGTCGCTACAACTGTTGTTTGTTGTAACAATTAATTCTACAGAATAGATACCTTCTATTAAATAATCATGTGTTGGGTCTTCTAAGTTTGACGTTTGGCTATCACCAAAATCCCAATCCCAATTGGTAATGGTGCCTGAAGAAACAGTTGAATTATCCGTAAAATTATTGGCTATTCCAAAGCAGGTATCTGTATAAGAATAACTTGCAATTGGCATTGGAAATATGGTTATTGGATTGGTAGTAGTATCACTACAGCCATCTGTAGTAGTTACAATTAATTCAATAGTATAAGTATTAGCGATTGCATAATTGTTTGTCGGATTTTGGATAGTATCATCAGTAGTGTGATTTATTCCATCAAAATCTATATCCCAATCCCATTGGTCAATAATACCTCCATTACCATTGGAGGTAGAGCTATCAAAATTTGCTGCTAAATTCTGGCAAACATCTGTAGTTGTGAAGGCTGCTGTCGGATTATTAAATACTACAACTGGTTTTACAATAGTGTGAATACATCCACTATCAGAAATTACGGTTAAACTAACGTTATAAGTATTAGGTGCTGTATATAAATAACTTGGTGATTGTAAGGTGTCTGTACCACTCCCATCAGCAAAATCCCATTGAAAACTTAATATTGTTCCTGTTATTATAGTTGACGAATCTGTAAACTGAGTTGTAGTGTTTAAACATTCACTTGTCGCTGAAAAATTTGCAACAGGTATCGGATTTACAGTAACTGTTTTGGTTATCGAATCTTTACAACCCAATGCAGTTTGTACCATTAATTCTACTGTATAGCTTCCAACAGCAGGGTAACCGTTGTTCGGACTTGGAGTAATATTATCAACAGAACCATTGTTGGTAAAATCCCAATTCCAATTGGTTAAAGCACCTCCATTAGCGTTGGATAAATCGGTAAAAGAACTTAATGAACCAAAGCATACATTTAAAAAAGTAAAGTTAGGAGTTGGTAAAGGGTGAACAGTGATGGTATAGGTAGATGGTGTTCCGATACAAGCATTTGCTGTTGGCGTTACTGTTATTATAGCTACAATTGGTGTTGCTGATGTATTTGTTGCTAAAAATGAAGTAATATCTCCTGTTCCACTTGCTGCCAATCCAATAGTTGCATTGTCGTTTGTCCAATCAAAAGTTGCTCCAGTGGTTGGACTGGTAAAGTTTGTCGTGTTTATAGAAGCTGCATCACAAACAATGGTATCTATAGGTACTGCAACAGTTGGTGTTGGATTTACAGTTATGGAGTATGAAGAAGGAGTTCCAACACAAGCATTTGCTGTTGGCGTTACGGTTATGTTTGCCGTTATTGGTGCTGCGGTAGTATTTGTTGCTGAAAATGAAGCAATATCTCCTGTACCACTTGCTGCCAATCCAATATTGATATTGTCGTTTATCCAATCAAAAGTTGCTCCAGCAGTTGGACTTGTGTAATTTGTTGCAGTTGTAGCTGTCGCATCACAAACAGTATCATTTATTGGAACAACTACTGTTGGTGTTGGATTTACAGTTATAATGTAAGATGATGATGTTCCAACACAAGCATTTGCTGTTGGCGTTACGGTTATGTTTGCCGTTATTGGTG
>CAYJMI010000072.1:16145-17753 GCA_964371285.1 uncultured Vicingus sp.
CTGTAGTGGTATTTGTTGCTGTAAACGTTGTGATATCTCCAGTACCACTTGCCGCCAAACCAATATTTACATTGTCGTTTGTCCAATCAAAAGTTGCTCCTGTGGTTGGACTTGTAAAGTTTGTTGTAGAAACAGATGCAGCATCGCAAACAATTATATCTATTGGAACTACTACAGTTGGGGTTGGATTTACAGTTATCGAATAAGTTGATGGTGTTCCAATACAACCATTAGCGGTTGGTGTTACAGTAATATTTGCTGTAATTATTGCTGCGGTTAAATTTGTTGCTGAAAAAGAAGCAATATCTCCTGTTCCACTTGCTGCTAAACCAATAGAAGTATTGTCGTTAATCCAATCAAAAGTTGCTCCTGGTGTTGTGCTTGTATAGTTTGTTGCAGTTATGGTTCCTCCGTCGCAAACAGTATCATTTGCTGGAACAACCACAGTTGGATTTTCATAAACTGTTACAACAACAGTATCTCCAGCCATACAGCCATAAGTATCTGTTGAAAGAACTCCATAAGTAGTCGTTGATGCTGGTGTTACAGAGGTTGACTGTGTTGGTGCTCCATTCGTCCATTGATAAGAATAAGGTGAAGAACCAAAAAGTGTATTACTTGCTGTAAGTGTAGCCGAAGTTCCCGGACAGATAGATTGATTAATCCCTGCATCAACTACTGGGCAAAGATTAACTTCGATTATGGATTTTGCACTACCACCAAAAGCAAGATCGTTCCATTGTCCATTTACATAAATTTGCACATAATCTTCGTTTCCTGAATTATTAGGTTCACCTGCTGCCCAATTGGTATATACCACAGGCGATTGGTCATACCATACAAAACTACCCTCAACCAATTCATCATTAAAACCTATCCATATTACACCGCTTTGCCCTAAACTATTTAAATTATCAATAATACATTGGTTTTCTACAGCATCTTGTATGGATATTAAATTTGCTCCCAAAGTTTGGGCAAAAGCTTGAGCCCCAGTTCCTGAAAGAGATGCTGGGTTTAAAAAGTACATGCTACAAGAATTGATGCAATTGTACAACTCTATACATCCAGCGTTTGTAAATGCAGTTCTAATTTGAGGGGAATTACAATTACCCGGATTAATAGGATCAATACAACCGTAAGGATTAGTTCCTGCTTCGCAAGGGCATAAATCATTCATATCAACCATTCCATCGCCATCACTATCATTCGACATGTTGGATGTTGAATTTGCTACCATTAACAAACCATAAGGACCACCTCCATTATAAACTAAAAAATCGACATAATTTATCCCCGGAACCCAAGGCCCGTCTAAAACTAAATTTACTTGAGATCCGGCAGAAAAACTACCTCCTGGTAAAACTGCTAAACTTTCGCTTACTCCATTTATCATTACGTCAATCAACGTATTATCAACATAACCGTCTAAATTTAAAGTATAAGCTCCAGGTGTAGTTACACTACTTCCACCACAATCTAAGGGGAGATTTAAAATGAGTCTAAAAAAACGGTATCCTATGTTACCTGTACAAGGTGCATCTGAACCTGAAATCCAATTTCCATTATTTACTGGTGGAGGTAAAGCTGCTGGGTCAACCCATGCTC
>CAYJMI010000073.1:0-17528 GCA_964371285.1 uncultured Vicingus sp.
ATGATGGGGAACGTAATAAATTGGTTTTCGAATATTTACGCATACTAAAAGAGTTAACCCCTGATGTTGCAGTGATGGAAGAAGTGCCCGATATTCTTGATAAAAACCATAAGGATTTATACTTTAACTTTTTGAACCAGGCCTCAAAATGTGGTTATAACTGTGCTTATCAAGAGATGAACGCACTGCATTATGATGGCGGCCAGAACAGGAGGAGAGTAATTACAATTATGGTCAGCCAATCCATGGGGAAAATGCCAGTTTTTCCAGAGCCTAGACCAGAATCTGCTATTCGACCAGGAAAATTATTTGACATTGATTATCATTTTTCAGGGCATTTTGTTGATTTAATTAAGAACAAAAACCATTGGATATGCACGGTCACTTCTGGTAGCCCCTTATGGTTTGCTAAAGGTGATAATGTTTGGTCACCTGCTATTCAAGATAAGTTAGTGATGCAAGGGCTAAAACCAGGAATGAAGTACATTATTCCTGAAGGGACTCCCATTGACCAACAACATGTAGCAGTTGGCAATGGTGTACCAATAAATCTAGCCTACCACATTGCCAAAACAATCATGGAAGAAATATTTGAACTTCCAGTTGAGAATGAATATTAATAACTAAAACAAAAAAAATGAAAAACGCAAAACAAAACAACGACGACAATTCTGTAACTGAACTTACAATCGATCAACAGTTGGAAATAATTAGTATTCAAGCTACTGAGCATTTTCAAGAAAATGTACGGAATCTCTTTGCAAGAGATAAACACTTTTATGAAGAAGATCCTACTGAACTTCTTTGTATTGAAGACCCTACAGAGTTATTTGAGTACATTACAAATCATGATTATTGGGTAAGACATTGGTCTATCTACTTACTCAAACAAGTTACTGACCTTGTATTTGATAATACGGTTGTCACCGATTAATTAACCATCTCCACCACCATTAATATACTTGGTGGTGGAGAATTAAAACAAATTATAAACCAATTAAATTATAAAACTATGTTAACATTAATTATTTCAGCAGGTAGAATTGATAAACGCAAAATTCTAAAATGCTTCGATTTATCTAAGGTAGAGTTTACAAATAACTCACACCCTGAAGATGAATACAAAGAAAAATCAATTTAAACCCAAACTAATAAAATTTAACATGATAAAAATTCCTACTAAAAATGACATTATTGATATTGCTGTATATTCTAAGGATAACAGTAATAAACGTGGTGAAGTATTCACCCCCTTTCCTTTGATAGAGCAGATGGTTTCAGCATTACCTAATAAATCCTTTTCAAATCCAACTAAAACTTACCTAGATCCTTGTGCAGGTATGGGAAATTTTCCTTTGGTTGTGATGCAACGATTGATGAAGGGACTCAAGTCTCGTATATTAAATAAAGAAAATCGCTACAGGCATATCATGGAAAACCAAATATTTATGTGTGAACTTGATCGTGGTAATTGCGATATTATAAATCGGTTGTTCAATCCAACAGGAGATATAAAATTAAATATTTTATGGGGTGATGCTCTTACATCTGATGTTACACAGTATTTTGCGACACCATGGGAATTTCGTGGGAAGCTTCATCCTACAATCAGTTATTACCGAAATGAAAATTCAATAGTATTAGGTGGTGAAGACCATTTTAATCCCTAATCTCTTATTAGGGCACTAAACAATGTTGGATAAACAAATTTGATAATTCTAACGACCGGTTTTTAAATCGTTAGAAAAAATTCAGAAAATAAAGAGTAATGGACAAAGAAGATTTAACAAATAAAACTACACTTGTAGATATGGGCTTCTTGATTGAACAGGTACGGGTATTGGAATGCAAGGTGGATCAGTTACTTCTGGCGCTAACATCAAAAAACCAGCAGGATCAACTATTCGGAGAATGGATCAGTGAGCATGACCTTATTCAACAAGCAAACTTATCAAGAGGCACGCTATTAAATTTAAAGAAGCGAGGGCTCTTAACTACAAGCAGCATAGCTGGTAAAGCCAACTATTACAAAATGTCACAGATAAGAGAGCTACTAAATGAAAATGAGAAAAATAGATAATGAAGTATTTTGCCGACATAACACCTAAGGTTAAAGTGCATCTGCTGCACTACGGCAAAAAAGATTTGTCCACCTACCCCTTGTACGCACGCGTGACGTACAAGAGGAAGAAACTGGAATTGTCTCTAAGAATACAGGCGAATCCATCTGAATGGGATTTTCAGAACGAAATGTTTTTACCAAATAAAAATTATAACATTCACTGCAACCAAAAGATTGGCGAATTCCGATTATCAGTTATTGATGCTTTTGAGGCACTAAAGAAGGAACCAACTGCCCCAACCTTAAAAAGAATAAAAGAGGTGTTAACCGGCAAGGAAATAAAAAACAGTGACATGCCTTTCCTAAGATATTATGACCAGTTGGTCGAACAGAAGAAGAAGCAGACCACAGTATACCGAGCATCTACTATCAACCAATACTTAAGGGCAAGGAATCATCTCCATTCTTTTTTGGTAAGAAAAGGCATGACCGACATAAAGCTAATTGAGCTATCTAGGAGCTTCATTATTGAATTTGAACATTACTTGCTTTCCAATAAAATAGAATCAATTGGTGGCCCTATGATGAGATCAAGTGCTGTAACAAATATCAAACGCATTAAGGCAATAGTTAACGAAGCTGTAAGATCAGAGATGCTTCCGAAAAATCCGTTTGATGGTTATCAGGTACAACATAATAAGACAGAAAAAATAAGCTACTTGACTTCTGAGCAATTGAAAAAAATTGAGGACCTTGATGTAACTGAATATCGCGGACTCGTCCGTGCGAAGGAGTACTTTCTATTCCTCTGCCACAGTGGATTACGTTTCGGAGACTTCCAAGGGCTCCGTTGCGTTGACCTTGAATATTCTACAGATGGTTTGCTTTGGTTAAGCATGGAGCAACAGAAAACAAGAGGGATGCTTAACTTTCCTCTCACTCCAATTGCTAGAGAAATTGCAATTAAATACAAAGGGGATAGAACAGGTAATCAGTTCGTATTTCCAAGAATTACTAACCAAATTTTTAACAAGCACCTTCGCACGATGAAAATTTCGGCAGGCATTAAAGGAAAAGTTAGTTCGCACACAGGCAGACACACGTTTTCAGTCCATTGTTTAGACAGGGGGTTAAATATTGTTGTTTTACAGAGATTTTTAGGACACAAATCGATCTCATCAACGATGATTTACGGCCAAATAAGCAATAAAAATTTATCTGAGTCAATTTTATTATTGAGTTAAAAATGTTTCAATAATGTTTCAGTCGAAACAAATATTACTCCCAAATGCCCGTCAATGCTAGATGAGTTCGATTCCCCTACGGGCTGCAAAAATTAAAAACATCCGTCATTGGCGGATGTTTTTTACTACTACAAAAATAGATTGAAAATGTTTGGTTATTATAAAAAATTCATACATTTGCAGTCCTTAAAAAATTAAGTATAATTAAGATTTAAATATTATGGCTAATCACAAATCGGCAATCAAAAGAATAAGACAAACAATTGCGAAAACTTTACGCAACAAGTATCAACATAAAACTACTCGTAACGCAGTTAGAGATTTAAGAAGTTCTACTGACAAAAAAGTAGCTGCTGAAATGTTGCCAAAAGTATCTTCAATGTTAGATAAATTAGCAAAAAGAAACATCATTCATAAAAATAAAGCTGCAAACTTAAAGTCTAGTTTAACTAAACATGTGGCTGCATTATAATTTGAAATTATAAAAAATTTAAAAAAGACTCCCGATAGCTATCGGGAGTCTTTTTTTTTGAAATAACCCTACTTAAAAAATAGTTAACCCCAACTATTTTCTAACTTTGAAATAAAAACACAACACTATGATAAGAGTAGCAATAAACGGTTTTGGTAGAATAGGCAGAATGGTAGCTAAAGTAATTCAAAACCATCCAAACATTGAACTAATTGCAATAAATGATTTGGGCAATACCAAAACGTTGGCTCACTTGCTTAAATACGATTCGGTACATGGATTGTTTAATGGAACGGTAACTTCTACAGAAAATGAACTTATCATCAATAGTAAATCGGTAAAAATTATTAGCGAAAAAAGCCCTGAAAACTTGCCTTGGGCAGCGTTAAATATTGATATAGTTGTTGAATCGACAGGTAGATTTTTAACTAAAGAAACAGCCTCAGGACATTTAAAAGCTGGTGCAAAAAAAGTAATTCTTTCAGCTCCACCAAAAACCGACGACATTATCTCTGTTGTTTTAGGAATAAATGAAGAAGTGCTGCAACAAAACGAAAATATTATTTCAAATGCCTCTTGTACCACCAATGCGGCTGCACCCATTATAAAAGTGCTACATGATTTATACCACATCCAAAGTGCCTATATTACTACTGTTCATAGTTACACCAGCGACCAAAATTTACACGATGCACCTCACAACGATTTACGAAGAGCCCGTGCTGCTGCATTATCAATAATACCCACCACAACAGGTGCTGCCAAAGCAATTACTAAAATTTTTCCTGATTTAGAAGGTAAAATTGGTGGTTGCGGTGTTCGTGTTCCTGTACCAAACGGTTCATTGATTGACATTAGTGTAATTTTAAAAGAAAACACCAATGTTGAAGCCATCAATAAAGCTTTTAAACTAGCGTCCGAAACCAGTTTAAAAGGAATTTTACAATACACCGAAGACCCTATTGTGTCTATTGACATTGTTGGAAACCCTCATTCTTGTATTTTTGATGCCGAACTAACTTCTATTACCGGACACATGATAAAAATTATGGGTTGGTACGACAATGAAATGGGCTACTCTAGTAGAGTGGTTGATTTGATTGAGAAAATTGGGAGGTAAGTATAATTGAATTTCAAATTATTACAAACCCAACCCTTTCTAAATCTTCCCAAAAATTGGGATACGATTTAATTACTACATCGGGGTTTTCAATTTTAATTGGATGAAGTAACCCAAATGGAGCAAATGCCATTGCCATACGGTGGTCGTTGTAGGTTTTAATGCTCGTCATTGCGAGTGAAGTAGAACGAGGCAAAGCAATCTCCTTAGTAGATAAAGATTGCTTCGTGCCTCGCAATGACGTTTGGTTTGGTAATGAGATTGCTTCGTACTTCGCAATAATTAAATCATCATTTTCAACCTCAACGTTATAACCAAGTTTATTCAATTCGTTTTGTAATGCCGCAATCCGGTCGGTTTCTTTTATTCGCAAGGTAGATAAACCTGTAAGTTTTGCTGGTATGTTTAACGCTGCACAAGTTACCGCAATGGTTTGAGCTAAGTCGGGGCAATCTGTAAAATCTAAAAATAGTGGTGAGTGGTGGGTGATGGGTGATGAGTTTTTGGTTAATCGTATGCCGTTCTCTATAAATTCAGTTTTAACTCCAAAGTTTTCGTAAATTTTAGCAGCAACAGCATCACCTTGAATACTTTCTTTTTGTAATCCATGTAAAGTAATGTCGGCTTTATTTGCAAGAGCAACCATTGAGTACCAATACGATGCTGCACTCCAATCGGCTTCCACAATAAAATCTTTAGCAATATATTTTCTAGCTTTTACCTCTATTGCGTCATTTCTGCGAATACGGGAATCTTTCCAAGTCAACTCAGCACCAAAATACTTTATAATTTCTAAAGTCATTTCTAAATATGGCTTAGAAGTAAGTTGCCCTTCAAAATTTATTTTCAATCCATTTTCCATGTACGGAGCAACCAACATTAAAGCAGAAATGTACTGACTACTTACCGAACCGTCGATAGTAACTTCTCCACCTAACAATTTTTTTTCTTTAATTTTCAGCGGTGGAAACCCTTCGTTATTTAGATATTCTATTTCGGCTCCCAAAGTTCTTAACGCATCAACCAAAATTTTAATGGGTCGTTGTTGCATACGCTCCGAACCGGTTAGCACAAATTCACCATCTTTGATAGCTAAATAGGCTGTTAAAAATCGCATGGCAGTTCCGGCATGTCCAACATCAAAAGTGGTTAATCCTTTTGTCGAAAGTAGTTGTAATAAAGTTTGTGTGTCTTTTGCATTAGAAAGATTAGAAATTTTAATATCCAAACCACTCAAGGCTTTAATCATCAACACCCTGTTGCTAATGCTTTTTGACGAAGGGAGTGTAATTACTCCATTCAACGTTTTATTAGTATATTTAACCTGTACGGTCAAAATTAATTAAGAATAAATCGTGTTGTAAAAATCAAAAGCATCAATAATTAATGCTGTTTCAACAGGATGGTTAAATGTTGCCGAGCCAATTTCCTTTAATAAGGTAAAATTCAGGTTCGATTTACTGTTCTTTTTATCGTTTTTCATTAACTCCAACAGGGCATGATATTCTTCCATTTTTAAGATAGGTAATTTATAAAATTTAGAAAAAGTTGCTGCTATTTCTTTTAAATGTTCTTCGGATAAACCGTTTACTTTAGAAGAAATATAAGCCTCACAAATCATCCCGATTACAATAGCTTCGCCGTGTAAAAGAGGCAAATCATCACCGCTTAAATAGTGTGTTTCAATGGCATGGCCAATGGTGTGACCAAAATTTAACTTCTTACGTTCGCCTTTTTCGGTGGGGTCGTTTAATACGATTTGATTTTTAATTTTAATAGAGGTTGAAATCAACTCCAACCAAAACAATGAATCGGACAACATTCCTTTTTTAAGTTGGTTCCAATATTTTTTATCTAGGATTAAAGCATGTTTCAAGGCTTCGGCATAACCCGAAAGCATTTGTCGTTTATCCAATGTTTTTAAAAAATCAGGATAAATAAAAACAGCTTTTGGCTCGTTAAACAGCCCCACCATATTTTTTAACCCGTCCAAATCAACACCAACTTTGCCACCTACCGAAGCATCAATTTGTGCAAGCAAAGTGGTTGGAATATTAATAAAATCGATTCCTCTTTTATAGGTCGAGGCAACAAATCCACCCATATCGGAAATAACACCTCCGCCCAAATTAATCAGCAACGCATTTCTATCTGCATTATAATCGGCAAGGGTTTTCCACAACTGATAACAAATGTCGATGGTTTTGTTTTCTTCACCACTTTCAATTTCAATAATTTCAGCTTTTTCGAGAGCCTTAACGTGCGAAATTAATTGTGTAGCACAACTGTTTAAGGTGTTTTCGTCAACCAGTAAAAAAATTTTCGATTTCTCATAGGCAAACAGGTATTCATTCAACAATACAAAAACATCATTTCCCAAATATATTTCGGAATTAATGGTTTTAAATGTTTTTATACTGTGTGCCATTTTGAAGAAAAATAATGGTAAAAATAGCACTTTTAAAGCTAGGGAAACAAAAAAAAATCTCCTACTTTCGTAGTCTCGATAATTCCAATAGCTATTGGGCTATTTCAACACTATATTATGGTAAATTTTAATGATACCGAGGTTGCTTTTAAAGGCAAAAACAAAGACGACTTAAAACGAAGTTATTGGTTGTTTAAAATAATTAGTTGGAATTGGCTAATTAAACTGGGTCCTTCCATGTTGAATTTTCTAAATTTTATTCATTTTCCGGTTACGCCAATTATTAAATCGACCATTTACAAACAATTTTGCGGCGGCGAAAGTATTGATGAATGTGATGCCACCATTAAACAATTGGGTGAAAATAATGTAAAAACCATTTTAGATTATTCGGCTGAAGGAAAAGAAAGTGAAGTTGATTTTGATGCCAATGTTATTGAAACCATTTCTACAATTAAAAAAGCGAGAACCACCAAATTGATTCCTTTTTCGGTATTTAAAACTACTGGTTTTGCACGTTTTGCATTGTTAGAAAAAATCAACGCTAAAAAACAATTATCACCAACAGAAGTGGAAGAATTTGACCGAGTAAAAGGCAGAATTGATAAAATGTGCGGTAATGCTTTTGAAGCCGGAATCCCTATTTTTATTGATGCCGAAGAAACCTGGATACAAAACCCAATTGATGATTTGGTATTAGACATGATGAGAAAATACAACAAAGAAAAAGCAGTGGTATTTAACACCATTCAGTTGTATCGATGGGACAGGTTAGACTATTTTAAAAACTTAAAAAGCATTGCCGACCAAGAAAATTTCTTTATCGGAATGAAATTGGTTCGTGGTGCTTACATCGAAAAAGAAAGAGAAAGAGCTATCGAAAAAAGATATCAAGACCCTATGCAACCCGACAAAGCTAGTACCGATAGAGATTTTAATGCTGCTTTAAAATATTGTGTGGAAAACATCGATAAAATAGCCTTTTGTTGTGGTACACATAATGAAGAAAGCACACAATACCTTATTGATTTGATGAAAGAACATCAAATTGCATTAGACGATCAACGGGTTTATTTTGCTCAATTATTGGGCATGAGCGACCATATTAGTATGAACTTAGCTAAAGATGGTTATAACGTAACTAAATACGTTCCTTATGGCCCTGTTAAAGACGTTATTCCTTATTTAATTAGAAGAGCCGAAGAAAACACTTCTATTGCTGGGCAAACAGGAAGAGAATTATCCTTAATCTTAAAGGAAAAAAAACGCAGAGAAATGTTTCCAGCAGTCATAAAAAAATAATATGCAAAAATTAAAACTTCTCGGTTTAGCTATTTTAAGCGGTTTGCTTATGGGTATTTCATGGCCCGAAACTGGTGGTTTAGCTCCTTTGCTTTTTATTGGTCTAGTTCCTTTACTTTATATTGAATATCATATCTCCCAAAACAAATTAAGTTCCCGACAAGTTTTTTGGTATGCTTATTTAGCTTTCCTGGTCTTTAACACCTTCAGCACATGGTGGATTTGGTTAGCTTCCGAAGCAGGAATGGTAATGGCAGAAGTGTTGAATTCGCTTTTTATGGCAACCATATTTTTATGGTTTCACCAAATTAAAAAACGTTTGGGTTCAACTAAAGGTTATTTTTCGTTGGTGGTTTTATGGTTAGCTTTTGAATGGCTACATTATAATTGGGATTTATCACACCCTTGGTCAACTTTTGGCAACACGTTCGCAAATTACACTTGGCTTATTCAATGGTACGAATACACTGGTGCTTTGGGTGGAAGTTTGTGGATTTTAGTCATAAATATCCTTATTTTCAATTTGTTTAGAAAAACAGTTTTGCTTGGAGAAAAATGGATAACCCAAAAGAAACTAATTTCTATTATTATTTGCCTACTTATTATTCCTACAGCTATCTCTTTTTTTATTTTTAAAACTTATTCCGAAACAGAAAACCCAATTGAAGTAGTAGTTGTTCAGCCCAACATTGACCCTTACAAAGATAAATTTGGAGGTATGACCGAAGCTCAACAAGTTGACCGAATTTTATCGTTGGCTAAACAAAAACTAACCACAACTACCGATTTTATTGTCGCTCCGGAAACAGCTATTCCAAGAGGTTGTTTGGAAGATGAACTGAATGGAAATTACGGTGTTATTGAATCTAAAAAAATGTTGGCTGATTTTTCTCACACACAATTTGTGATTGGAGCAAATACCTATATTGATTATCCGAAAAGTGAAGAAAAACCAACTGAAACCGTACGATTTGATGAAAGAACAGACGGTTGGTACGATGCTTTTAATACTGCTTTACAAATTAATACTTCCGAAGAGTTAAAAATTTACCACAAATCAAAATTGGTATTGGGAGTAGAAAAATTGCCTTTTTCTAGTTTATTAAGTCCTTTAGAAAAATACGCCATCAACCTTGGTGGAACAATGGGAAGTTTGGGCATAGAAAAAGAGGCTATGATTTTTGATAACAATACCGTAAAAATTGCTCCTGTAATTTGCTACGAATCCATTTATGGCGAATACGTAACGGATTATGTTAAAAAAGGTGCAAATGTAATTTTTATTATCACTAACGATGGTTGGTGGGAAGATACTCCTGGCTATTTACAACACTTGTCTTATGCAAGGTTAAGAGCAATTGAAAACCGAAGAAGCATTGCCCGAAGTGCAAATACTGGTATTTCATGTTTTATCAATCAAAAAGGAGATGTGTTACAAGCTACCAAGTGGTGGGAACAAGATGTTATTTCTGGGCAAATAAACCTCAACAATCAAACTACATTTTATTCCATTTATGGTGATTACATTGGGCGAGTTTCAGCATTTTTAGGAACACTGATGTTACTTTGGAGTTTATCGCTTTACTTTAAACCTAAAAATATTTAATAGCTATATGGAAAATAAATCATCCAACGAAAACATTCCAAAAGCAGAACGAATTCCAGTAAAACGACTGGTATCGAAAAGAGATATTGGTATTGAAGCTTTTGAATTAGAGAACGGCAATTTGATGTTGGAAGCAACTTTTCTCGACCCTTATCATTTAATTCGGTTAAATCTCCATATTGACCCAAAAACAAAAACCATTACTTATGCCAAATGTGAATTTGCTAATCATCCACATGGAGCTTGTCCTTTAGTTGCATTAAAAGCCAAATTATTGATAGGAATTAAAATTGAGCGTGGGGTTACCAGAAAAGTTTCGGAACGAATTGGCGGAAGTGAAGGCTGTATTCATTTAAGAGAATTAACGTTAGAAACTATCAATTTTGCTGCCACTGCTTTAATTGGTTACGATGAAGGATTTGGTTTAATGAGTCGCGATTTTAATATGTTGGATGAAGATAAAAAATTCGATCTTTCTAAAGAATTGCTAAAAGGCAGTTGTATTGTTTATAACGAGAAATAATCACTTTATAATTATTTTGCAGCCTTAGTTTGTGTCCTCACAAACAAAATAAATATGGTTTGTGGGAAACAAACGATTGCTAAAATGATATCGTCCGTCAGCTGACGGACGACGGCTAAAAATTGGTTCATGTTAAAAACAATTTAACACAGGCAATCAGCAATACCACTGCCAACATATACCTCAATGCTTTGTTGTTAAACTTTTTACTACCTAAATAACCTCCCAAAAAACCTCCAACAACAGCAATGCCAACTAATATTATTGATTGCGAATCTATTTTTATTCCACTACTTAATTGACCTCCCATTGCTGCAGCTGAGTTTACCCAAATAAATAATGCAGAAACTGCTGCCGCTTCCTTCATTCTACCCCATTTCATTATCAAAATAACAGGGCTAAGAATAATACCTCCACCTATACCAATTAATCCTGAAAAAAAGCCTATTACCCCTCCTATACTTATTCCTTGCCAAAGTTTCACTTCTTTAATTTCATCTGTTTCTTTTCCAAAAACATTGAGCATTTTTAATATGGCAAAAATCAATAAAAAAGCTAAAATCTTTTTGTAAACAGTAGCATCAATTTCTATCATACCACCTAAAAAAGCTAAGGGAATGGAAGCTAATGCAAAAGAAAAGAAGAGTTTTTTGTTGAAACATCTGGCTCTTGCATAATGAATAAAAGATATGGCTGCCACAAACAAATTAAGCAACAATGCTGTTGGTTTCATCACTTCCGGTGCAAAACTAAACAGTGCCATAAGAGCCAAATAGCCACTGGCTCCACCATGCCCTACAGCAGCATACATAAATGCTACAACTGGTAAAATCATTAAAAAAATCCAAACATTATCTATTTCAAACAGATTCATGAGTATTATGATAAGGGTTATATATTACAATAAATAACGAAAGTAATACTTTGGGTAGTTTAAATATATGATTTCAATCATATAAAACTTAAAAAATTATTTCATGTTGATAATTTGGAATGTTGGAGCTACCACTTTTTTCTCCTGATTTTTATAGGTGGTTAATCCACAATCGAGGTATTTTTTATACTCCTCCACGTTATTCATGTATCCAATAGGATTTGCTAATAATTCTCCATCTGGAGTCAACATTACATAGTAAGGCTGCGAATTGTTATGAAATACATGTGTTTGGAAAGTTGCCCATTTGTTTCCAATGGTTTTTATCTTCTTTTTCTTGATTTGTCCATTCGCTTCAAATTCAAAAACACCTTGCTCGTTTTCAGGTAATTCTACTTTATCGTCAACGTAGAGCGACACCAAAATAAAATCATTTTTTAAGCTTTCTTTTATTTCAGGAACTGTCCAAACACTTTCTTCCATTTTACGGCAATTAACACACGCCCAACCCGTAAAGTCGATTAATAAAGGTTTATTGGTTTTTTTTGATTCAGCCAATGCTTCGTTAAAATCTGTAAATTCGGCATGAAACGATTCGTTATCGTACCAACTATAAAATGCAGGAGGTGGAAAACCGCTTAACAAATGATGTTCCCATGGCGATTTTTTTATAACTCCTGTTGAGATATAAATGGTAAATAGCACAACGATAGTGGTAAAGATAATTCGAAATCGAGAAAATTTACCAATGGGTGAATCGTGAGGAAATTTCAAAATACCAACGAGATAAAGCGTTAATCCAACACCTAAAATAGTCCAAATTAAAAAGAAGGTTTCTCTTTTAATCAAACCCCACTGCTCTACTAAATCGGCATTCGATAAAAATTTAAGTGCTAAAGCCAATTCAACAAATCCTAAAACCACTTTAATGGAGTTTAGCCAACCTCCCGACTGTGGAAGGTTTTTCATAAAACTGGGAAAGGCAGCAAATAATGCAAATGGTAAACCTAAAGCTACGCCAAAGCCACTCATTGCAGCAGTTATAGGCCAAGGTCCATTTTTAAGCGAATTACCTAAAACCGTTCCTAAAATCGGGCCGGTACAAGAGAAAGAAACCAATGCCAAGGTTAATGCCATAAAAAATATACCCAAAATACCTCCAACATCAGATGCGGAATCGGCTTTGTTGGTAAGTTTGCTCGGAAGTGTTATTTCAAAATACCCAAAGAAGGAGATAGCAAAAACAAGAAAAACAGCAAAGAATATGATATTTAGCCATACGCTTGTGGCAATTTCATTTAATACTTCTGGGTCGGTATTAAAATGGAAAGGAATACTTAATGCTGCATAAATCAAAAAGATAAAAAAGCCATACAAAACCGCCCTTCCCAATCCTTTTTTACCATCTTTACCACCTTTGGTAAAAAAACTAACGGTAAGCGGAACCATCGGAAAAACACAAGGGGTTAGCAATGCTAATAATCCCCCAATAAAACCGAATAAAAAAACCATCCAACTGTTGCCTGTTTCTTCTTTTTTCTCGCCACAATCACTTAATGGTTTTTCTACGCTAAGGCTGGGTAAATGAGGGATAATATTCGAAACATTATTAGTTGAAGGTAAAGTTTCATTAGTTGTTGATGTGCCATTGATGTTAAAACTAAAATCAATCTCTTCGGGAGGCAAACACATTTCTGCATTACAAACCATTGATTCAACAGTTCCTGAAATTTTAAACGGTTGGTTGTTTTTTATCTTTATAAGCTGGGTAAAAATGGCAACATTTTCATGGTAATTCAAATCCATGTTAAAATTTGGGTCAAACTCGGTTTTATATTTTCCTTCGGTGGTTGCTCCTACCAATTCATAATCATTTGAAGGATTAAATTTAATTGTTGTTGCTATCGGTCCGTCTTCACTTGGCAAAAACATGGCGTAAATGTGCCAATCTTTTTGTAAAGTTGCTTTAACAATTAATTCACTCTCGGTTTCATTAATAACTTTAGTTTCAAAACTCCACGAAACAGGGTCATAGATTTGTGCCTGAACATTTAAAAATGGCAATAGAATGATTAGGAAAAAACTTAACGGTTTAAAGATAAAATTGAATTTCATTATCGATTTATTATAGCTTACAAAGTTAATGATTCTGATTGCTGAACAACTATTATTTTGTTGTCAGTTTGTTAATAGTCGTTAAAATATTTTTTCCTGACTATCTTTTTTGAATATAAAAAACCTAGATTTAATTAAACCTGATTTCGTGCACCCTCCGAATAGGAATAAGGGTTGTTTGTTTGAGTAAAATATTCTTATCGGTAACTCCCCAAATGGTAGTTTCAACAGCTTTTAACCCTTCATGATCTTCGAAAAGAATTTTAACTTTCCCTTTGTAAGCATTCCCGAGTCTCATGGCTCTTTCAATAGCTGTTTTCAACTCCTTACGCTTTTCTACATCTTTAAAAATTTCTTCTTTAGGAAATTTTAAACCGGAAATTTCTTCCTTAGCTACGATAGTAGCTGTTCTAGTAGCTGTTGATTCCATAATAAAAAAGTTAGGTGGTTAGGTATAACGTCATTAAACGATAAATGAGGGTAAATTGTTTCATAAATTTTATTGAAAAAATAACTTCATCTAAGTTATTTTTCAAATACCCCGACTTCTTTCATGAGTTGTTCAATATCAAAAATTTCTCTGGGTGCTTTTTCCGAAAGGTTTATTGGCTCACCATCGGTAATCAGAATATCATCCTCTATTCTTACTCCAATATTCCACCATTTTGGGTCGCAATTTGAACCTTCAGGAATATAAATACCTGGCTCAACTGTAATAACATTACCCAGTTCGAGAGAACCAAATAGACCTGCATCGTGTACATCTAAACCTAGATAATGTGAAGTGCCGTGCATAAAATATTCTTTTACCCTGTAAGCTTTATCAATAACTCCTAATTTAATCAATTGATTAGCAATCATGTTAGTTGCTGCATCATGTGGATCCCAAAATTTATTTCCTTTTTTACATTGTTGTATTCCTGCTTTTTGAGCTTCCAAAACAATGTTGTAAATTATTTTTTGTTCTTCCGAAAATTTTCCATTTACTGGTAATGTCCTCGTAACATCAGCAGTATAGCCATGATATTCAGCTCCAATATCCGAAACCAATAAATCGTTTTTATCTAATGGTTTTCTATTGGAAGTGTAATGTAAAACACACGAATTTTCACCAGAACCCATTATGGTTGGAAATCCCGGATATTCTGCACCATTCGTTTTAAAAACGTACTCTACCACTGCTTGAGTTTGATACTCTTTTAATTGTGGTGTCAGCGATTTCATGAGTTCTATTTGGGCACCACAAGTAATATCAATAGCTTTTTTAAGCAAAACCAGTTCTTCAAATTGTTTGGTTTGACGTAGTTTCGGTAAATATTGATTGCTGATTAAATTTTTATCAATAGTTGATTTGCATTTTTCGGTTTTCAAATGAAACGATTGAATCAAATTATACAATCCTTCCTTTTCAAATTTGTTTTTAATCTCTGTTGGTATTTCACCCACTAATATTTTATCAAATGTTGGGAACTCTAGGTTAAACTTTGTAAAATCGACAATGTTCATGGCTGTTTTAATACCCAAATATGCTATCGCACGTTCAGTTCCCAAACGTTTTCCTGTCCAAGTTTCGTCAGATTTACTTCGGTTTTGTAAAAACAATATCTCATCTGTTTTTAACCCGCTACCATATTCCTGAACATCTTTAAAAATAATAACCATTGCATTAGGCTCTCTTAAACCTGTTAAATAATAAAAATTTGGATCTTGATGATATTGATAATCAACATCGTTGGAACGGTTTTGTATAGGATTAGCAAACAGAACTACCACCGAATTTGGCGGCATCAGTTTTCTTAATTCATTTCTATTGTTCTGAAAAAAAGTTGTTGGAAGTAAATCAGTATCGTATTCAAAAGCTTCGTTATTATTGAGTTGTTTAGATAAATTGATTCCTTTTTCTTGTGCGAATAGGCAAGAAAAATTAACCCAAATAACTACAACTATGACTACAAACTTGTGCATAACATATAAAACAAAAAAAACGTTGCTACGAAAGTAACAACGTTTGTACCAATAATAAAATTATTGTTATATCTTAAGCTAAAAAACCTTTAGTTTTTGCTTCTTTTAAACAAGCAGAAATACCTTTTTTATCAATGTTTCTAATGCCTGCAGCCGAAACTTTTAAAGTAACCCAAGCATCTTCTTCTGGAACATAAAATTTCTTCAAAAATAAATTTGGATAAAATTTTCTTTTAGTTCTTCTTTTCGAGTGAGAAACATTATTACCTGTAATTACACTCTTTCCTGTTATTTGACAAACTTTTGACATTTCTTAACGCTTTAATTTTTAGGAGTGCAAAATACGTAATTTTTATTTTAATATTCAAACAATTTAGTGGTAATAATTTTAACGAACCCTTATTTTACATAAAATGGTCAAATAATTTGTTCCATTATCATTTGAAAAGGCTGATTTTATGATTAACTTCGCCATCAATATTTAACTTGATAAACAAGCTGAATCCAGCTATACATCAATAATAATTTTTTCAAAATTAATACAAAATGACACAAAAATCTAAAATCATTTACACCAAAACTGACGAAGCTCCAGCTTTGGCAACTTATTCGTTTCTACCAATTGTAAAAGCTTTTACAGCGTGTGCAAACGTAGAGGTAGAAACCAAAGACATTTCTTTAGCGGGAAGAATTATTGCTTCATTTCCTGAATATTTAAAAGAAAATCAACAACAAGTTGATGATTTAAATTACTTGGGAAAATTGGCTGTTGAACCTGATGCTAATATTATTAAATTACCCAACATTAGTGCTTCTATACCACAATTAAAAGATGCCATAAAAGAATTACAAACCAAAGGTTATGCGATTCCTGATTATATTGACAACCCACAAAACGAGAAGGAAAAAGAAGCTAAAGCAAAATACGACAAAATAAAAGGTAGTGCTGTAAACCCAGTGCTCCGGGAAGGAAATTCTGACCGTAGAGCTCCGAAAGCAGTAAAAAATTACGCTAAACAGCACCCACATAGTATGGGAGTCTGGAGTGCTGAGTCAAAATCGCATGTTTCACACATGAACAATGGTGATTTTTACCACAGTGAAAAATCAGTAGAACTAGTAACCGCAACTACTGTAAAAATTGAATTGATTGATACTACCGGAAAAAGTACCGTTTTAAAAGAAAAAATAGCTTTAAAAGCTGGCGAAATTATTGATACATCAGTAATGAGCGTGAAAGTTTTAAGAACTTTTATTGCTGAACAAATTAAAGATGCCAAAGCAAAAGGAGTTTTGTTTTCGGTGCATTTAAAAGCAACGATGATGAAAGTTTCTGACCCGGTTATTTTTGGTCATTTTGTTTCGGTGTTCTTTAGTAATGTTTTTGAAAAATATGCCGATATTTTCAAAAAATTAGGTATTCATCCAAACAATGGTTTAGCCGATTTATATACAAAGATAAGCACATTGCCAGCAGCCGATAAATTAGCTATTGAAACCGACATCAATGCTTGTTATGCAAATAGTTCTGAATTAGCAATGGTAAATTCTGACAAAGGGATAACCAACTTACACATGCCCAACGATGTTATTATTGATGCTTCAATGCCTGCATACATCCGTACTTCAGGTAAAATGTGGGGAGTTGATGGAAAAGCAAAAGATACCAAATCTGTTATTCCAGACACTAGCTATGCAGATTTTTACCAAGTAGTTATTGATGATTGTAAGAAAAATGGAGCTTTCGACCCAAAAACCATGGGAAGTGTTCCAAATGTGGGTTTAATGGCTCAGGCAGCCGAAGAATACGGTTCACA
>CAYJMI010000074.1:0-17362 GCA_964371285.1 uncultured Vicingus sp.
GCCATACTACCTTTCCTAAAAGTAATAATCACATCGTCATACGTTCCATCCTCAACTTCATTTGCACCTCTTTTTTCAAAAATTTCAGCATATTTTTGGTAACAAGTTATCTGAACATCATCATTTGATTGGGCATAACCAATTGCAGTAAAAGAAGCGAATAAAAGGTTAAATACTATTTTTTTCATAAGTTTAATTCTTAAAAGAGTTCATAAAAATAGAAATACTTTATTTATTATCTAAATTTGAAGGTCATATTTTTTATAATATCACCAAAATTCATCAAAATGAGTGTAAATATCATTAAAAATAACTTTTTAGAAGCAAAACAAATTTTAGACCAATTTATAAACGATTCGGCTAATTTTATGAAAATTGCTGAGGCGGGAAGTTTGATGGTTGCGTCAATACAACAAGGAGGAAAAATTATTTCGTGTGGAAATGGAGGCTCAATGTGCGATGCCATGCACTTTGCCGAAGAATTAACAGGCAGATTTAGAGAAAACAGAAGAGCAATTCCTGCATTATCAATTTCTGATTCATCTCATATTTCTTGTGTAGGAAACGATTATGGATTTGATGAAATTTTTTCTCGTTATATTGATGCTCTTGGAAACAAAGGAGATGTATTGTTGGCAATAAGTACCAGTGGCAATTCTAAAAATGTATTAAAAGCAGTTGAGGTTGCTAAACAAAAAGGAATGAAAATTGTTGCATTAACAGGTAAAGACGGAGGTTTGTTGGCTTCGAATTGTGATGTCGAAATACGTGCTCCACATTCAAAATATGCCGACAGGGCTCAAGAAATTCATATCAAAGTAATTCATTCTTTAATTCATTACATCGAAGAAAATTTAATTTAAATGTTAGTAAAAACCTTTGGAAGTGCTGTTGTAGGTGTTGATGCTATTACCATTACTGTTGAAGTAAATGCAGATAAGGGTTTTAAGTTTTTTATGGTGGGTTTGCCCGATAATGCCGTTAAAGAAAGTCAACATAGAATTTCATCGGCATTAAAAAATGTGGGTTATAAAATGCCGGGTAAAAAACTGGTTATAAACATGGCTCCTGCCGATATTCGTAAAGAAGGTTCAGCTTATGATTTAACCATTGCCATCGGTATTTTGGCAGCTTCAGGTCAAATTAACGAAGAAAAAATTGCCGATTATGTAATTATGGGAGAACTCTCTCTTGATGGTGGACTACAACCTATAAAAGGAGCCTTGCCCATTTCTATACAAGCCAGAAAAGAAGGTTTTAAAGGATTTATTTTACCCAAGGCAAACGCCAGAGAAGCAGCCATTGTTGATGGTATAGAAGTTTATGGAATAGAAAATATTAAAGAAATTATTGATTTTTTTAATGGAGAAACAGTTCTCGAACAAACCGTTGTTGATACACGTAAAGAGTTTTACGAAAACTTAAACAATGTTGATTTCGATTTTTTAGATGTAAAAGGACAGGAAAATATAAAAAGGGCATTAGAAATTTCAGCAGCTGGTGGACACAATGTAATATTAATTGGACCGCCGGGAGCAGGAAAAACCATGTTAGCCAAACGGTTACCAACCATATTACCTCCATTATCATTACAGGAAGCATTAGAAACCACCAAAATTCATTCGGTAAGTGGTAAGTTGGCTACCGAAACTTCATTAATAAGTACACGACCATTTCGATCGCCTCACCATACTATTTCTGATGTTGCACTCGTTGGAGGAGGTGGATTTCCACAGCCCGGAGAAATTTCATTGGCTCATAATGGTGTGTTGTTTTTGGATGAATTACCCGAATTTAAACGAACTGTTTTAGAAGTTTTACGCCAACCATTGGAGGAACGAAGAATTTCCATCTCCAGAGCAAAATTTTCGGTCGATTATCCTGCCAGTTTTATGTTGGTGGCATCTATGAATCCTTGTCCTTGCGGATATTATAATCACCCTGAGAAAGAATGTGTATGTTCGTCGGGAGTGGTACAAAAATATTTGAGTAAAATATCCGGACCGTTGCTAGATAGGATTGATTTACATGTGGAGGTAACACCTGTTTCGTTTAACGAATTGAGCAGAGTGGATTACAAAGGAGAAAGCAGCAATGAAATTCGAGAACGAGTAATTAAAGCTCGAAATGTACAAGAAAAACGTTTCGAAAAAAACAAAGGCATTTACGCCAATGCTCAAATGACTTCAAAACAATTGCGTGAAATTTGTGTAATTGACGAAGCCGGACAAGATTTACTTAAAGTAGCCATGGAAAGGTTAGGCTTATCGGCTCGTGCTTACGACCGTATTTTAAAAGTTGCCCGAACCATTGCCGATTTAGACAATGCTCCAAAAATTGAAACTAACCATTTAGCCGAAGCCATTCAGTTTAGAAGTTTAGATAGAGAAGGCTGGGCAGGGTAATAGATTAATGTAAAAACTTAGTCAAAATAATATACCCAAGAATAATTCCAAAAATGGTTATTAATACCCAGTACGTTCCTTTAAACAAAGTTTTGTTTTTTTTCTGATCCAAATAAAATTGGTAACCAATAATTATTATAAAGGCAACAATAAATAGAATGGCAAATATTTTTTGTCCGTCGGAAAACATGGTTAAAATTTAAAGTAAACAAAAGTACGACCAAAATTTTTGCTGTCTTTTTCTATTCGGTGATATTTGGCTTTTATTTCAGGGAGGTTTAAAAAACGAAGCACTCTTTTCTTTAACTGTCCGCTTCCTTTGCCATGAATTATTTCGATGGTAGTAATTTTTGAATTGATGGCATCAAAAAAAGCATCGTTTAACGATGCTTCAATTTTTTTTGATTGATTAAATATGTCGTGTAGGTCTAGTGTTATTTTAGCCATAGACTAACCTGCTTTGGATTCAGTAACCATCCAATTGTTGTTCTCTTTTTTCATGTTTACATTAATGGCAATTTTTTCATTTTTTCTAAAAGTTGCTTTAATGGTAACAGTAGTATCGGTAAAATCCATTATTTCAAAAACAAAATAACTGTCTAAACTTCCTTGGTAGATACTTTTAAATACTTCCATTTCTTCAAAAGTCATTACTTTAACTCTTTTGTTAAATTTAAAAACAATTAAGTTGTTCGGAATTTTATCATCATTTATAATAATAATAGGAGTTTGCCCATTTTTTTCATCCTCATTAAAATAATCTTTTAAAGCGTGTAAATCTAGGGTTTTTTGGATAACAGTATTGATGTCTTTAGCACTTTGTGCGAAAAACGACAAAGGTAGGAGTACAACCAATATCAGAACTAACTTTTTCATAACTTTAATTTTTAGTAATCCTTACGCCAGTATACGATTTAGATAAGTTTTAGTTTCATTATAATTGAAACTTCAGCGTGAATATACAATCTTAATTTTAAAATATCAAGAACAATGCCAATCAATTTTAATTAATCAAACAAAGTTATTAATTTTTGGCAATGTATTTGTTTAAAATTTTGTAAAAAATGTATAATTTTACTTGACCTAATTTAAATTTTAATAATATGAAAAACAGGAACTTAAATATTATGATGTTATTTGTTTTAGCTGCTTCAATGATTGTCTTTTCGTGTAAAAAAGATGAAAAAGAAGAAGTTAATAACGAAACTACTACTGCACAAGACAATGCAATATCTCAAAACATGTTTGATGATGTAAAAAAAGTAGTTGAAGAGGCAGCCAATGATGAAGGAAACACCAATAAGGCGGGTTATTTTTTTGGAACTTGTGCTGCCGTATCAATAAATCCTGCTTGGATTGATTCAACAACATGGCCCAAAACCATGACTATTGATTTTGGGATTACCAATTGCACAGGTACAGATGGTATAAATAGAAGAGGTAAATTAATCGTTACCTTATCGGATAGATATAGAAATCAAGGAAGTATATTAACTGTTCAGCCTCAAAACTATTTTGTAAACGACCATCAAGTAGAAGGAACAAAAACCATTACCAACAATGGAAGAAATGCTTCAAATAATTTAACATTTACTGTACAAGTTACCAATGGTAAAATAACCTTTCCTACAGGGGGGTACACTACTTGGACATCTACAAGAACAAACGAATGGATTGCTGGAGATACAACTTCATGGTTTACTCATGGTGTTGGTGGTTTATGTGATGATGTTTACTTAATTACAGGCTCTGCAAATGGTGTAAATAGAACAGGATTACCATATGTGGTAAATATAACATCCGCATTAAGAAAAGAAATTTGTTGTAGATGGATTGTGAGCGGAATACTTGATATTACCCCAAGTGGTTTGCCCACCAGAACAGTAAATTATGATCCAGGAAATAATGGAAATTGTGATGCTATTGCCACTGTAACTATTCTAGGGAACACTTTTACCATTGTTATAAATTGACTAAAATCGAAGTTATTAATTAGAGAGGGGGATATCCCCCTCTTTTTTGTTGTAATAATTAAATTTTTCCTTTTGTATATCTTAATTAACCATTGGTGTATTAACTTTTTTGATGTGGTTTTACAAACATATATTTGTATGAAATTATACCAATGGTATCAAACAAATATATGTTTGTAAAACCACATCAAAAATGTATGAAGAATATGAAGAAATTATTGCTCTCTGTTATTGTCCTTTCTGTTGTTAGTTTATCAGCACAAAACACAACGTATAAATTTACTGTCGATTTAACAAAAGTGAATAATGACATGCTTCAAGTTTTTTTGGAAACACCCGAAATAAAATCGGATAAAATAATTTATAACATTCCAAAAATGGTTCCTGGAACGTATAAAATTTACAACTTTGGTCAATATTCAATGGATTTTGAAGCTTATGATAATAAAGGTTACGCCATGAGTGTAAATCGTTTAGATGATAATAGGTGGGAAATTGAAAATGCTAAAAATTTAGCAAAAATTTCTTATTGGGTAGAAGATACTTGGGATGCCAAAGTTGACCACTTGGTTTTTGAACCAGGAGGTACCAATATAGAAAAAGGCGAAAATATTGTGTTAAACAATCATGGGTTTTTTGGATACTTTGATGGGTTAAAAAACCTCAAGTATGAATTGTCGGTTACTCGTCCCGACAATTTTTATGGAGCAACAGGATTAACCGAAATTAAAACAATTGGCAATAAAGACATTTTTTACGTGAACAATTATATGGATTTGGTGGATGCTCCAATCATGTATAATGTGCCAGATACAACTATTATTAAAGTTGGTGGGGCAGATATTTTAATTTCGGTGTATTCTAAAAATAAATCGGTTACTTCAACAGAAATAGCTAAAAACATATCATCCATATTAGAAGCACAAAAAAATTATTTAGGCGGAAAATTGCCAATTGATAAATATGCATTTATCATTTATTTGTATGCAGGACAAAGTGGTTCTGGTGGAAGTGGAGCTTTAGAACATTCGTATTCATCGTTTTATTATTTACCAGAAATGACCGCCGAAAGAATTTCAGGAATGATTGTTGACGTTGCGGCCCACGAATTTTTTCATATTGTAACGCCTTTAAATATTCATGCAGAAGAGATTGGTGATTTCGATTTTATCCATCCTAAAATGTCGAAACATTTGTGGATGTACGAAGGCGTAACTGAATATTTTGCGGGTCATGTTCAAGTTTATGAAGGCTTAATTTCTAAATCAGAATATTTGGGAATTATTGAAGACAAAATTAAAGGAGCCGGTTATTATAAAGATGATTTGCCCTTTACCACCATGAGTTTAGGTTGTTTAGATGTACACGAAGATCAATATGGAAATGTTTATCAAAAAGGTGCTTTAATAGGATTGTGTTTAGACATTTTGTTAAGAGAAAATTCTAATGGAAAAGTAGGAATGAAAGAGATGATGGCAATGCTTTCGAAAGAATATGGAAAAAATGTTTCGTTTAAAGATGATGAACTTTTTGATAAAATAGCTAGTTTATCAACTCCAAAAATCAGCCATTTTTTTAAAACTTATGTTGAAGGAGAAACTGCTTTGCCATTAGAAGAAATATTAAATAAAGTGGGGATTACCTATCAAACAAATGTAATTGTTAAAGAAATTTCTATGGGCGAAGCATCTTTGGATTATAATGAAGAAACCGATAAGATTTATGTTGTAGATACGGGTAATATGGATGAGTTTGGCAAATCGCTTGGCTATAATAATAACGATAATATTATTTCTATCAATGGAGTAGCTATTACCGTTGAAAATGTTTACCAAGAATTTTATAGATTAAAAAACACCTTGAAAGCAGGAGATAAAGTTGAGGTTGTTGTGGAAAGAGAAGTAAAAGGCAAGTTAAAAACAATAACATTAAAATCGAAAGCCGTAACGGTTGAAAAAAGTAAAAAATATTTAATAGAATTCAATAAAGAAATTACACCAGAACAACTATCATTGCAAAAATATTGGTTGAATTCAAAAATCTAGTTTTAAATAAAAAAGCCTGATGCTCAATAAAAAAAAATTATACTGGATAGCTCAAGTTGTGGGTTGGTTGGTGTATGTTTTAATTGTTGGGGTTTTTAATCAGTTAAATGGAAACGAAATTACTCAAGAACTACTGTTTAGTTTATTGTCAATTTATTTTATTGGGTTATCCATATCTCATTTTTACCGTGGTATAATTGTTAAGTTAAATTGGATGAGTTTATCAGTTTCTCATTTAATTCCCAGAGTTTTTATTGGTGTTATCTTGTTTGGAATAATCGTTTATTTTGCTCAAACAATAGTTCTAGAAGTGCTAATTGCCGAAAGCAATTTTTCATTCGAAATGGCTGATGCTTTTCCAAAAATTATCAATTGGTCGCTTTTGTTTTTATTGTGGTCATTATTGTATTTTCTTTTTCACTTTATTAATAATTATAAAAAAGAGGAAATAAAAAATTTAAAATGGGAAGCCGCCCGAAACGAAATTGAATTAAATAAAATCAAGTCGCAGTTAAATCCTCATTTTATTTTTAACTCCATGAATAGTATTCGGGCCTTGGTAGATGAAGACCCTCAATTGGCAAAAAATGCGATAACACAATTATCTAATGTTTTAAGAAATTCATTAATGATTGGTAAGAAAAAACTTATTCCTTTGAGTGATGAATTAAAAATAGTAGATGATTATTTAAGTTTAGAAAAAACAAGATTTGAAGAGAAACTCACTATTATTAAAAACATTGAATCAAACACAGAAAACTTTCTAGTACCACCATTAATGATACAAACCTTAGTTGAAAATGGAATAAAACATGGTACCTCCAAATTAGCCGAAGGCGGAGTAGTAGAAATTCAATCTAAACTAGAAAATGAGTTTTTGAGGATTACGATTTATAATTCAGGATTTTATGACGTAAACAATATTCCAGAAACCGGTTTTGGGCTATTAAACACTAAACAACGATTACAATTGTTGTTTGGAAATAAAGCTAAATTTACTATCGAAAATGAAAATAATAGGGTAAAAACAATGTTAATTATCCCCAATAAAACTCAACTTTAAAAATAAACACGATGAAAGTAATTATTGTTGATGATGAACGATTAGCTCGAAAAGAGTTACAAAGTTTGTTAGCCAAATTTCCAAATGTTGAAGTACTAGCTGAATGTGATAGTGTTCAAACGGCATTAGTAGAAATAGAAAAACTTAAACCCGATTTAGTTTTTTTAGATATAAATATGCCTGGAAAAGATGGTTTTGCACTCTTAGAAGAATTAAATTACATTCCAGAAATAATTTTTGTAACTGCTTATGATGAATACGCTATTAAAGCTTTTGAAGTAAATGCCTTAGATTATTTGTTAAAACCAATTCAATCCGAACGATTAGAGGAAGCTATTAATAAATTTACTTCTACCGATGTGGTAATAAATACTACTCAAAAATTGGGATTAAATGATCAGGTTTTTGTAAAAGATGGAGAAAGATGCTGGTTTGTAAAATTGGCTAACGTTCCAATGTTTGAGTCGGAAGGTAATTATGTGCGGGTTTATTTCGAAAACAATAAACCACTTATCCTTAAATCATTAAACAATCTGGCTAATAAATTGGATGAAAATGTTTTTTTTAGAGCTAACAGGAAGTATATCATTAATTTAAATTGGATTGACACCGTAGAGATTTGGTTTAATGGCGGATTAATGGTAAAATTAAAAACAGGCTATAAAATTGAAATCTCAAGGCGTCAAGCATCAAGATTAAAAGACTTGAAAAGTTTGTAAATGTACTTAATCTTCATTTTAGGTTGTTTAATCCCTCATTTTTAATGCCTAGGTATAAAAAATGTAGGTTACCTTTAATATTATAGGTAAATTTATAGTTCATTAAAAAAATTTGATGGAACCATTTTATATAAAAGCGACAGAAACCACTCCAGAAATCAATTTTGATTTTAGTAATAATGTATTTTCTATAAAAGGTAAATCGGTGTTTTTACATGTAGATGAATTCTATGACCCAATTATTGATTGGCTTAAAAATCTTGATGGAAAAATTAGCAGTCCAATTACCATTGTGTTTGATTTAGAGTATTTTAACATTATTTCATCCAAACGTATTTTATTTGTGCTTTATACCTTAAATGAATTAAGAAACAACGGTTCAGATATTCAAGTTTCTTGGACTTTTTCGGTTGAAGATGACGATATGAAAGAGGTTGGCGAAGATTATGCATGTATGGTAAATTTACCATTCAATTTTATTTGCAAATCATTAGAACACGAATCATTCTAAAATTTCTTTAATCATCTTAAATTCATTGTTTTATCCATTCCATTCGTAATTAAAAATAGAAATTAAGTTTCTCTATCTTAATTATATTGTTCAATTTTGCAATTCAAATTTATTTTAATCTTTTATGAAAAATAGTTCAATCCTCTTAAACATAGTTTTAGCAGTTGCAATTGCTGTACTATATTATTTACACTTTTCTTGCTCAACGTCCTGCTCAACTGATACAACTGATGAAATAGCAGTTGAAAATAAAGATGAAAAATCTGCTGTAAGTAACGGTGTGGCAAATATCGGTTATATAAACATTGATTCTTTACAAGATAAATATGAGTTTTATGAAGTTTTAATTCAAAAATTAAAAGCAAAACAAACCAAATATGAAGGTGAAATTTCGGGTAAAATGATGGCTTTTGAGAAGAAAGTGAAAGATTTCCAACAAAAAGCGTCTACCATGTCTCAATTTGAAGGGCAAACCAAGCAACAAGAACTAGCCGAAGAAGAACAACGACTGTATAAATTAAGAGAAGATTTTACATCAAAATTTCAAGAAGAAGAAGCTAAATTGAACGATGAATTTCAGAAAACAGTTCAAGCATATATTGAAAAACACAACGAAAAAACCAATTACGATATTATTATTGGAGCATCTCAGTTAGGAAATATAGTGCTAGATTTTAAACCAGAAATAGACATTACACAAAATGTTGTTGATGGGTTAAATGCAGAGTATAAAGCTAAAACAGAAAAAAAATAATGTTAATAGCACAACTTAAAAAGCAGACCAATCTTGCCGAGTATATTTTATACATGTGGCAAATTGAAGACATTATTCGTTCACATAATTTTGAGTTAGGATTAATTAATGATTCTATCATTTCTAGATTTGAGGTTTCTAAAGAAATACAATACGACATTAAACTCTGGTATCAGAACCTTATCGAACAAATGATGAAAGAGGGGAAATCCGAAAAAGGTCATCTTAGTTTTCTCAATCAACATTTAGAAGAGTTAAATAATTTACACAATTCACTTCTTACTACCATACAAGATGTTGAATATCAAACTGCTTATATTGCTGCCAAAGATAACATCAGAAATTTTATGAGTAAATCAGCTGGCGAATCTCATTCTGAAATAGAAGCTTGTTTAATTGCTTTATATGGATTTTTAATGTTAAAATTAAAAAGTGCTGAAGTTAGTAATGCAACGAAAGAAGCTATGCAAACGTTTAGTAAAATAATTGCAATTCTAGTTGACCGATACAATAAATTGAAGAAAGGAGAGTTACTTTTCTCGTCAGAAAAAAGTAACTAAACAATAGATTACATCTGTTGTAAATTATTGTGAAAAAAATATCCCTCATATTATTTCTACTATTTTCATCCTTTGCAGGATTTTCTCAATGCACAACAGTAGTTGTTATTGATACTGTTTCTGTGTTGCCAAACGGCGATGTTATTATAGGTTGGCAACCAAGCCCCGATGTAGGTATTCTTACTTATGATATTTATATAATTAACCCAAATACTGGTGCCAACGATAGTTTAAGTTCTGTAAACCCAGGAACATTTTTTTACATTATTCCTTACGATACAGTTGTAAAATATCAAATTACCGAAATTATTGTGGTTTCAAATTGTGGTGCTGGAGTAGGGAATAGCCCGTTTGGAAATAATTATCAAAATACAATGCAGTTAACTCAACAAATTGATATTTGCAGTGCTTCCACAAATTTAACGTGGAATGCTTACGATGATTTTGATTCAGGAACTAACGTACTTTATCAAGTTTTTGTAAATGTTAATGGAGCCGGTTTTGTGTTGGCAGGAACAACCAATTTACTCACCTATACTTATAATGGATTAGTTATAGGTTCAACGTACCGATTTTTTATCAGAGCTATCGAAAATAATGGTGCAGGGCCTTTTACTTCTTCATCAAATATTGTAGATGTTTCGGGTAATTTCTTAAAAAACCCTAGTTTCTTGTACCTTTTTACAGCAACAGTTATAGATCCTGCACAAATGCTTGTGCAGTTTTATGTCGATACCGCAGCCGATATTCAAAACTATAACATAAAAAGAGCTTTGTCGAATGATAATATTTTCACCATCATTTCTACAGTTTCAGATTTTAATGGTATGAATCCTTTAGTGGATTATTACGATGAAAGTGTTGATGCAACAAACAATTCATATACTTATGAAATTGAAGCTATCAACCAATGCAATCAATCTAAAATTACATCAAACATTGCCAAAACAATAAAACTTATGGTTGTTGCTGATGTTGCAACATCAACCAATCAATTAACCTGGACTTTTTATGACGGTTGGCAAGGCTCTGTAAATGAATATCAAATTTACAGGCAATCAAAAGACGAAATGAGTTTTAATTTAATTGCAACAATACCGGCTTCAGCAACAGTAAACTCTTATTTAGATGATGTTACCAATCAATTGCAAGGAACGGGTGAGTTTTGTTATAAAATCCTAGCCATCGAACAAAACACTGTTCATGTGGGTAATTTACCAATGGCAACAAGTGCTTCGAGCGAAATTTGTGTTAAACACGAGCCTTTTATGTACATCGCCAATGCGTTTGAACCTTTAAGTGAATTTAATGCTACGTTTAAACCTTCTGCCATATTTTTCGATTTAACTACTTATCAATTTATAATTTTTGATAGATGGGGGCAAAAAGTGTTCGAAACCAACAATAGAGATGAAGGTTGGAATGGAAAATTTAACAATTCGGGTAACAATTTACCCATGGGAGCGTATATATATTTCATCCAATTCAAATCAAATTCGGATAAAGAGTTTCAAAAACGAGGAACAGTTACCCTGATTCGATAAAAGCTATTTGGCATTGTAGTTGAAGTTTAATTGCTAATACCGTATTTTTGTTCTTTAAATGAAAATCAGTCTCTACATATTATACCAATGTGATTTTTATAATATGCCAATATTAAAAAAATCTTACATTGGTAAATGCCGATGGTATCAAACAAATAGTTCAATGAGGTGTAACCGATATTGGACTATATTGTTTGCCCTAGCGGTATTATCTTTTTTACTTTTTGCCTCCAACGGGTTAAAAGCACAGCATGCCGACTGTGATAAATTGTTGCGTTTAACCGACACTATTTACGAAGCAAAAAACATTTCAGGGTTTGGTGATAAAATGGAGTTTAAAAACAACTTTAACGATTCTGTATCTTCATTTCCTCAAGAAAACAACTCCATTTGGTATTTAATTCAAGTACCTAGTTCAGGCAATTTTACTTTTGATATTATTTCCAATAGCGACCTAGACGATTGGGATTTTTTATTGTACGAAAACAAAAGTCAATTTTGCCGTAGAATAGATTCTAATAAAATAAAACCCATACGAACAAACCTTTCAAGAAGCCCAACTACAGGGTTGTCGTTGTTGTCAACAGAAAATTTTTCGTCACCTGGCATCAACAACAATTACAGTAAATTTGTTGCTGCAAACGCTGGGCAGGAATATGTGTTAGTGGTTAATAATCCTAAAAGGGCAAACAGCAACCATACTTTATTGTTACACTTTCCACCCTCACAAAAAGTAGAAAAGATTATGGAACCTACTAAGGTTGAAGTAGTAAAAGATGCTCCAAAACTTAATTTCACTTTTGAGATAAAAGATGCAGCAACCAACTTGTTAATACCTGCAAATGTTAGTATTAGCGGACTTCTAAAAGAAATTGTTGAATTACAAGATATTACCAATTATCAAGCAATTGTAGATAGAAACTTATTTAGAATCAATTTAACAGTTTATACAAAAGGTTATATGTTGTATTCAACAAAAATTAGTATCAACAAATCTAAAGATGAATTTCATCAAGTAATTGTTTTAGAGCGGATTGTTGAAGGAAAAAAGGTAAGTTTAGACGATATTCAATTTCAAGCAGCGAGTGATAAATTTTTAAAAACGGCAGAAAGTTCGTTAAAAAGTTTATTAAATTTTATGGTATTAAATTCAGAAGTAAAAATCGAAATCGGAGGACACGTAAATGGTCCAGGTCAGTCGAATAGCGTAGAGTTTAAAAAATTATCGGTGGACAGAGCAATAGCCGTTAAAGATTTTTTACTAGAAAATGGAATAGAAATTAATCGAATTCAATATTTAGGTTATGGAAATTCAAAAATGATTTTTCCTGACCCAAAAATTGAAGATGAACATTCAGCCAACAGAAGAGTTGAAATAAAAATTATGTCGAAATGAGTTTGATTTTAGGAATTGAAACTGCTACAAAAATATGTAGCGTGGCAATAAGTAGAGACGAAAAACTTTTGGCGTTAAAAGAAATTGGTGGCGAATATTCACACTCCGAAAACCTGAATCATTTTATTGAATTGGCTTGTGCAGAAGCCAAAATTACCTTAAACCAATTGGATGCGATTGCGGTTAGCAAAGGACCGGGTTCTTACACAGGTTTGCGTATTGGAGTTTCTACCGCAAAAGGTTTGTGTTACGGATTAGATAAACCTTTAATAGCAGTAGATACTTTAAAAGCATTAACATTAGCAGTTTTCAACTCCCTCCCCTTCGGAGCCCATCCCGATTTTTCGGGAGAGGGTCAGGGAGGGGCTTTCTGCCCCATGATTGATGCCCGACGAATGGAAGTTTACACCTCAATTTACAATTCAAAATTTGAACTAATTGAATCCATTTCTGCAAAAATAATTGATGAAAATTCATTCGCTAATTTTTTAGATAAAAACAAAGTAGTTTTTTTTGGCGATGGAGCCGAAAAATGCAAATTGTTATTGAATAATCACCCAAACGCTGTATTTATTGATAACGTTGAGCCTTCAGCAAAATATGTTAATCAATTGGCTTCATCCAAATTTAAACAAGGCATTTTTGAAGATGTTGCCTATTTTGAACCCTATTATTTAAAAGAGTTTTTGGCGACTACACCTAAGAAGAAAGGGTAGTTACATTTAATTATTTTAATTTAAAAAAAATTATTCATTTAAAAGAAAACGGATTTCTTTTTCTAACAAAGGAAGTTCTCTTAAAATAATAGTCCAAATTACTTCGTCCGAGATATTATCATACTCGTGAGCTATTCTATTTCTTGTTCCAATAATTCTTTGGGCATTTGTAATTTCAAAATTACAATCACTGTGTTTAAGAATTCTGTTGATAGCTTCACCTATAATTTCAATATTTCGTTCAACAGCTTTTTTTGTTTTCAGGTCTTTTTTGAATGCCGAAAAATCTCTTTCTTTTGGAAGAAAAACATAAATTTCATCAATCGAACGTATAATATCTTCTAGCCAAGATTTAATCCTAATGTCCATAAATAAGGATTTTAGTCTGGTCAAGTTCTTTTCTGAAGAACTTGTTTTTTATAGCTCTTTCCTCAATTAAGTCAATCTGTCTTTTTAGAAGCTTTTCTAGTTTTTCTTTAAGCTGAAAATAAAGGTCGGTATATTTAAATGGATCATTTTCTTCAAAATCAACAACAAAGTCGATGTCAGAATCATCTCTAAAATCATTGCGAGTAACAGAACCAAATGCTGCCAACGATTTTACTTTGTAATCTTCACAAAGGTTTTTTATTTCTTTAATATTTTTATCGTTGATATTCATAAAACAAAAATAACGAAAAATTACCTCTCTATCTAAAATGACAAGTTGCTTCTTAGTTTTTATTTGGTACTTGGCAAGGTGCGGGGGAGTCGTCTACTCGATTACTGGCAGCCCTATTTTTCTTCACTGTCATAATTTCCTTTTGCAAGATTATGGGGAGCACAAAGGACTTGTATATTTTCTAATATTGTCTCGCCTCCTTTTGACCAAGGTTTTATATGGTCAAAGTGAATATTGTTACCAGTAACTGTTATACCACAAAGCCTGCATTTGTTACCATCTCGAATAAGTACTTTAACTTTTAACCTATCACTTATATCTCTTTTGGTTGTGTGCTTTATTCTGTCTTGTCCTAAATCCGAAATATTAATTTTAAGTTCTAAACTTTCTATTTCTTGTATTTGGTCAATATCCGAATTTATATATTCAACAAATGCTTCAAGTGCTTTTCTCCATGAACCAAATTTATTATTATAAGGACTTTCTGAATACCTTGAGTTTGGTCTTATCAAATCTCGTTTTCCAGGTTGTCTACCAAGTATAATCCAAACTTCTTCAAGATTCTTGAATAAATCTATTTCAGAAATATTTTGTTGATTGGTGATTTTTAAATTTATTTTTTCTAAGGCTTTATTCCAACTCCCAAACCTATCATTCATTGTCTGTGCAGTGTATTTCCCCTTTTCATTATACTCACTAATTGTCAATTTTTCTTTTCCGATTGCAACTTTTATTATATCACTCAGTAACTCTTCGTCTGAAAGGTTTACATATTTTTTTACTTTTAATCCTGCTTTATCTATCGCATTATTCCATCCATTAAATCGTTTTGCAATTGTACCACTACCGAATTTTTTGTTTTTACATTTATCATATTCTCGACCACTGATTGTTTCTTTGTTAAGTTCACAAGCTATTTTTTTCAAGTCGTCTAACAATTCTTTATCAGTAATATCCCGATTATATGGTTTCAGTTCAAATTTCATTTTTGTTATTTTAGGGTTGCCGGTAACTTGTTTATAACCGATAAACTGTTTCGGTTTATTTACACTCCCCAACATTACTACTGCTTTTAAAAACCACTTTTTTTGAAGTTTTTGAAAAACTAATAAACTCATAAGGAAAAATGATGCTTTGAGAATAAGTACATTTCGGGTTAGGAGTTGTTTCGGTATAATCCACCATTATTTCGTTGGTTTCTTCACTTACTGAATTTATTTTTAGTTGATATCCGCCATTGTTTCTCATGCCTAAAGCCACTAAAACAACTACTTCTTTGTTAAAATCAACGATTGGAGTTGGAGTTGGGTCAGAAAAATTTGACCACGCCAATTTCCATGCTTTTTCAAAAGCTGTTTGGTTGGTGTAAACTTCTTGCGTTAATTCTTGAAAACCTCCGTTGGTGTTTTTATCTATGGTTTTAAAAGTAATAGAAGGATTGGTTACTACCTTTTTGGCAGAAGTACAAGAGATAAGAATTACCGATAAAAGCAGTAAAAATTGCTTTGAGATTTGTTTTTTGATTTTTGTCATTTCACAAAGTTTTACATCGTTCCCATAGGAGTTCTAATACCTTTTTTATTTCCACATTTACGTGGACTTGAGCAAGAAATAGCAAGAGCAATAACTAAAAGCAATGCCAAAGTTTTTACAATTATTTTCATATGTAGATATTTATTATTTTAAACAAAGTAAGTATTTTTTTATGGTTTCTTCCAACCCAAAATACAACGCATCCGAAATTAAGGCATGTCCAATAGAAACTTCTTTTAGGTGGATAATATTTTGTTTGAAGTAGGTTAAATTTTCTAAGTTAAGGTCGTGACCAGCATTGATGCCTAAGCCTAGTGTATTTGCAAGATTTGCTGCCGCAACAAAATCTTTTATGGCTTTGGTTCTATCCTTGCTATAATTTTCGGCGTAAGGTCCTGTGTACAATTCAATCCGATCTGTTCCTGTCTCCACAGCATTTTCGATGTTTACAAGATTGGTATCTACAAAAAGTGAAGTTCTAATGTGGTGTTTTTTAAATTCAGCAACAACTTCTTTTAAATAATCTTTTTGTTTGAGTGTGTCCCAACCAGCATTTGAAGTTAAAACTCCCGGTGGGTCTGGCACTAAAGTTACTTGTTCGGGTTTAACTTCCAAAACCAAATTAATAAATGATGTGTTTGGAAAACCTTCGATGTTAAATTCGGTTTTTACCACTTTTTTTAAATCGTAAACATCAGCATACCTAATGTGTCGTTCGTCAGGTCGTGGATGAACAGTTATTCCTTGAGCCCCAAATTTTTCGCAATCTATTGCCACTTGAACCAAGTTTGGAGTATTACCGCCACGTGCATTTCTAATGGTTGCTATTTTATTGATATTGACACTTAATTTTGTCATGGTTATACTGAGAGTGGTTAAATTTGCAAAGCAAAGATAACATACTCTCAGTTATGCCGCAGCAAAGAGTTTTCTTTTTTTCACAAATTTTAATGCTTGTGGTATAAATTGGTAATTTTGAATAAAAATAGTAGGTTTACAAAACAAAGGTAAAACTTTCATTCAATAATATGATTGCTGAAGAACTAATATCTTACGAAATTCCACCATTAAAACCATCTGACACTGGTACTAAAGTGCTTCAGTGGATGGAGGAATTTAAGGTGAAAGACATGGTGGTTGTAAAAAGTAAAAAATACATTGGTATTATTGAAGAAACCGATTTATTAGACAGGAATAATTTAGGCGATAAGTTAGAATCGTACAGTTTAAATTTAAAAAAACCTTTTGTTTTTCAAAACCAACATATTTTTGAAGTTATTGGCTTATTTGTAGAAAGTGATGTTGATGTTTTGCCTGTTTTAAACGATAAAGAAGAATATTTAGGATTAATCACTTCTAAAAAAATTCTTCAATATTTAGCCGAAATTGTATCGGTTGCCAATCAAGGAAGCATTATTACCTTAGAATTAAATATTATTGATTATTCGATGGTTGAAATAGCTAAAATCATCGAATCTGACG
>CAYJMI010000075.1:0-17330 GCA_964371285.1 uncultured Vicingus sp.
CGTTATTGCTGGTCAAGATGTTCATAAAGCATACGGTGGTGTAGTTCCAGAGTTAGCATCAAGGGCTCATCAACAAAACATTGTCCCGGTAGTTGATGCTGCATTAAAAAAGGCAGGAGTTACTAAAAATCAATTGAGTGCTGTGGCTTTTACCAACGGTCCAGGGTTATTAGGTTCTTTGTTGGTAGGAAGTTCGTTTGCAAAAGCGTTTTCGTTAGCATTAAAAGTTCCGTTAATAGAGGTTAACCACATGCAAGGTCATATTTTAGCTCATTTTATTACCGAACAAGATGGTACAAACCATAAACCTAGCTTTCCTTTTATTTGTTTAACCGTAAGTGGTGGGCATACCCAATTGGTAAAAGTTTTTGATTATTTTAGTATGAAAGTAATTGGCGAAACCATTGATGATGCTGCTGGAGAAGCTTTCGATAAAGTTGCTAAAATGCTTAATTTACCTTATCCTGGAGGTCCTTTGGTTGATAAGTATGCAAAACTTGGTAACCCAACTAGATTTTCTTTTCCTCACCCAAAAGTAGATGGTTTAAATTTTAGCTTTAGCGGACTAAAAACATCAGTGCTATATTTTTTACAAAAGGAACAAAAAGCAAATCCAAATTTTATAGAAGAAAATCTCAACGATATATGTGCTTCCGTTCAAAAAACCATAGTAGATATTTTATTGATAAATGTTAAGAAAGCACTTGAGCAAGAAAAAATCTATCAAATTGCTATTGCCGGAGGTGTTTCTGCAAATTCTGAGTTAAGAAGACGATTGATTGAATTAGAAAAAGAAAACTACGAGGTTTTTATACCAAAATTTGAATATTGTACCGATAATGCAGGTATGATTGCTATTACAGGGTATTATAAATATTTAAACCAAGAATTTTCTTGTCAGCAAATCATACCAAATGCAAGAATGAAAATTTAAAAGAATTTTTACAGTTTCAATTTCTTTGTAATAACTTTTTCTCCATTAAAAGCTTTTAACAAATAAATACCTTGACTTAATCCATTAGTAGGAATTGAAATGGTTTGATTATTTCCAACAATATTTTCTATAGAAGAATGAACTTTTTTACCAGTCATATCATACAATTCGAAATTTACCGCACCATCTGAACCACAATTTACAACAACTTTCAAAAAGTTATTTTCCGAATTAAAAATGTTTACAAGTTGAAAAGCATTATTATTTTTAATGTTTATTGAAACAATTGTACTGTAAGCAAAATCACCATTAAAATCGGTTTGTTTTAATCGATAATAGGAAACTCCATTCAAAGGTGAACTATCCTCTGCCTCGTAAAAAAGTGTTTGAGAGCTATTACCTGCACCATCTTTAGCTAGAATTGGTTCAAAATTTATTGCATCTGCTGAACGTTCTATGGTAAAATAATCATTATTAATTTCAGTTGTTGTTGACCAATTTAAATCTACAGTTGTACCGTTGTAATTTGCTCTAAAGTATAAGAGTTTAATTGGTAAAACAGTAGATGGCAGACTGCATCCATTTGTGTCATAAGAAGTGGATAGTCCTCCAGAATTATCCCAGAATGCTATAGCACCATTATTAGAAGGGAAATTTAGACTATCGTATAAATAATCAATTGTACAGCCTTCCATTATTGTTCTGAAAAATCGTCCACTTGAAGGTGGGTTATTTGAAAATTGACCAGTACTGCTCCATGTTACGTCACTCGAAAACAAAACATAGATATTGCTTCCACCAGCACACATGCTTGACCAATCAAAAGCATCAGCACAAACTGTTTCGTTTAGTAATAAAAAGGAGGAATTTGGTGGAATAAAACTTATTGTTGAGGCGTCAATATAAACTCCAGCACAACCAGCATCTATATTCATACTATCAATTGCATTTGGATTTGCTGTAAACGAATCTGCATATGTATTTGGTGCAGGAGATGTAGAACCATAATTAACTGTTATACCAGCGGCATTAGTATTTACATAGTAATTTCCAGAATTAAAAAAAAGCATTTCGTTATCACCCTCTGTACACGGTAAATTGTCACAACTATTTATTAATGCTGATGTCAGATATGCACAGGTGTCACAAGTAACGGTCGTTGAGGAATTTGATACTTCATCGCTTGTTCGATAATCTATACAGTTGAAAAGTCCATTGTATTCGAATACATTTACATAATAACTTGTTGATGCTGATAACCCAGTAACAATAACCGATGTTGCATTTCCATTATAAACAACAAATTCGGAAGTTCCAATATCAGTTCCACTACCAAATGTTGAATTTGCAACATAGGTTGTTCCATCTACTGGGTCGGTAGTAACATCACTACCTGATTTCATAACAACTAAACTATAATCGTTTGCGACTGGGCTTGTCCAAGAAATTTTAATCCCATTACATCCAATATTCGAAAATGTATAAGCACTAGCATTAACAGCAGGTTCTGAAACAGGAGTGCAAATTGCTGATGTAGTTCCATTTACAATAATATCATTACCAGCAAAATCACCAGGTCCTCCAGTCCCTGTTGTCGCTTCTGCATACATATAAATTCTATAAGTAACCGCAGCGGCTGAGTTAGCTTGAGAAAATGTAAAAGTAAAAGTTTGAGTAGATGTATTGTCTACTATAGCTTTTACAGCATCTAAGTTAGAAGTATAACCATCGACTGAATTTCTTAAAGCAATTGCACTTGGTCCAGTACCAGACCGTTGTAAACTAATTATTACAGAACTAACACTAAACTGATAAGAAACGTTAGGTGTAATAGTAAATTCCATATAATTATTACCAGAAACAGCATTAGCAATAGATGTTAGTGCCCAATTTGTGGCATTATACCTATCTAAATTAGCAGAAGCTGTTAATCCTGCTCCTCTTGAAATTGTTGATGAAGTTAAATTTACATCATTTGAATTAGAAACAGCAGTTGGTTCACTTCCAGCTAAACCAACAAATTCAAAAGTTAATATTTGCCCCCAACCATTACTCTGTAAAAACAAAACACAAGCCAATAAAAAGATAGCTTTTTGTATGTGTTTTGTGAAAGGTAATAGCTTCATCGCAAAATTGTTTAAAATTTATACGAAGCTGGCTTCTTAATGTTGCCGTAGCATGCAACATTCATCAAGGGTGTTCAACTTCAAAAACAATAGTTAAACCTATTGTTTTTTAATATTATATCAAGTTATGATATGACGTAAAAGTAATAAAACTAGTTGCCTTCATGACAAAAAGAAGATACTAGTTTTCAACAACTTATTAAATGAAAAAGTTCTTTTGCTGGAAGAACTTTAGCTAAAACATCTCCAAAACCTATTCTAACACCCTCTTTTTCAGCGTAACCTCTCATAATTACTGTATCGTAATCAGCGATAAATTTACGCTCCGTTCCGTCTAACATTTTTACAGGTTTTGTACCTTTCCAGGTAGTTTCCAACATCGAGCCATATTGACCTTCATTTGGTCCACTAATGGTTCCGGAACCCATACAATCACCCACTCTTATGTTACAACCATTAACCGTGTGGTGAGCCAATTGTTGATTCATGTTCCAATACATGTATTTGTAATTCGATTTACTAACAACAACCTCTCCGCTTCCTTCTGGCTGAATAGCAACTTCTAAATTAATATCTACATGTTTGTTTCCTGTGTATTCTAAATATGGGAATACTTTTGGATATTGAACAGGTCCTTCGGTTCTAAAAGGTTCTAAAGCATCTAAAGTAACTATCCAACACGAAATGTGTGAAGCAAAATTTTTCGCTAAAAATGGTCCGAGCGGAACATATTCCCAAGCTTGTATATCCCTTGCACTCCAATCGTTTAACAACGCCATTCCAAAAATATAATCATCTGCTTCGGCTGTTGTTATTGAGTCACCAAGCGGTTTACCTTGATAGGTAAAAAATGCTGTTTCTAATTCAAAATCCAACAAGTTACTGTTTCCAAATACGGGAACTTCATCAGGGTTTGGCTTTTTCTGCCCTTTTGGTCGGTGAAAAGGAACTCCTGATGGCAAGATAGAACTTGAACGCCCATGATATCCAACAGGAATGTATTTCCAGTTAGGCAACAGTGCATTTTTTGGGTCTCTAAACAAACAACCTACGTTAAAAGCATGTTGTTCGCTCGAATAAAAATCGGTATAATCGCCAATGTTTATAGGCAATTGCATTTCAACTTCATTCAAACTCAACAATGCAGCTTGTACTTTTGGATTGTTTTGAGCTGCTGTATTGGCATCTCTAAACAATAACGAAAGTTGATTTCTCAACTCACGCGTGGCTTGTTTGCCCAACAACATAAAATCATTTAAATAGGATGATTTAAACAACGAAGCATCAAAAGAAACCAATTGATTTAAAGCCAATTGATGAATATCAATAACCGTATTACCAATTCTTGAAACCACTGCCACCCCATTTTTAGTTTTAGCAATTCCAAAAGGAATGTTCTGAATAGAAAAATCAGAGTTTTGAGGAACGTTAATCCAGCTTTTTAAATTTGGGTTGTTGGCTTCTATCATGTTTAGTTTGAGGTTTTTCCCACCCCCAACCCTCCCAAAGGGAGGGAGCTTCCCCTCCTTCGGAGGGGTTAGGGGAGGATTTGTTATTTGGTTTTATGCAATTACTTTGTTTTCAAAATTGAATAACGGGTATTTCTCCATTAATTCATTTACTTCATCTCTTACCTCTTCAATAATTGCTTCGTCATCTTTGTTGGTAATAACTCTATCCAACAATTCTACAATTTTTAAAATTTCAGCTTCTTTTACACCTCTTGTGGTAATTGCAGCTGTTCCAACTCTAATTCCCGAAGTTATGAACGGCGATTTATCATCAAACGGAACCATGTTTTTATTCACTGTAATATCAGCCTTAACCAATACATTTTCAGCTTCTTTACCTGTAATGTTTTTCGAACGTAAGTCAATTAACATACAGTGATTGTCAGTACCTTCGGAAATTACTCCATAACCTCTTTTGGTTAATTCTTCAGCCATTACTTTGGCATTTTTCATCAATTGTATGCAGTATTCCATGTATTCATCAGAAAGAGCCTCTTTAAAAGCTACTGCTTTACCGGCAATAACATGTTCTAATGGTCCACCTTGAGTTCCAGGGAAAACAGCTCCATCTAAAATAGCCGACATCATTTTAATTTCCCCTTTTGGTGTTTTTAATCCCCATGGATTTTCAAAATCTTTACCCATCATAATCATTCCACCACGTGGTCCACGTAAAGTTTTATGAGTGGTGGTGGTTACAATATGGCAATGTGGCATGGGGTCGTTTAACAAACCTCTAGCAATTAAACCTGCCGGATGCGAAATATCTGCCATTAACAACGCTCCTACTTTATCAGCAATTGCCCGCATACGTTTGTAATCCCAATCTCTACTATAAGCAGATGCTCCTGCAATAATTAATTTTGGTTGTTCTGTTATGGCAGTTTTTTCCATAGCGTCATAATCAACTCTACCAGTTTCTTTGCTTACTCCATAAAAACTAGTTTTATACAATTTTCCAGAAAAATTTACCGGTGAGCCATGTGTTAAATGTCCGCCATGAGATAAATCGAAACCTAAAATTTTATCACCAACTTGCAAAACGCCCAACATTACAGCAGCATTTGCTTGTGCTCCAGAATGAGGTTGAACATTAACCCACGCAGCATTGAACAATTGTTTTGCTCTGTCTATTGCAATTTGTTCAATTTGATCCACCACTTCACAACCACCATAATAACGCTTAAAAGGTAAACCTTCAGCATACTTATTGGTTAAAACACTACCCATGGCTTTTAATACATTATCGCTAACATAATTTTCAGAGGCTATTAGTTCTACACCTTCTTTTTGTCTGGTAAACTCATCTTGAATTAAATCGAAAATTTCTTGGTCTTTGTTCATTTTTATGGCTTATAAAATTTAAGTTTCAAAATTAGTTATAAATCAAGTACCAAAAAAAATGATTTACTCAAAAGATGAAGGAATTTTTTAAGGAAATAAAAAAAGCAAATCTATAAGCCGGGTTCTGTATCCGCAAGCGGTTTCTATCATTTATCTGGGAGCAGGTTTGCACCTACCCTCGTTCAATCTACCCTCCAAGATTGGGCGAGCAGCCCTATAGCCTTGGTTTATTTGATTTTTCAGCTCCAAAGGTTTGCCTTGCATAGTACATTACTGTACTAACGGTGAGCTCTTACCTCGCCTTTTCACCCTTACCTCGCCAAAGGCGAGGCGGTATATTCTCTGTGGCACTTTCTGTTACTCGTATATTACATACAAATACCCTAGGTTTCCCTAGGTAGGATGCTCTTTGCTGTCCGGACTTTCCTCCCCTCATATAAAACGAAAGGCGATAGAACGATTTGCTTTTTCCAAGGCAAAGGTAGTTTATTTTATGGTTATCTCAACTGAATATAATTGCAAAACTGTTACCTTTGCACATAAGGCATGCTCCTCGAAAAGGTAAACAAATAAGCATGTTAACCTTAATTAAAATGAGCATCTCAAGAAAACATCATTATATTCCTAAATTTTATCTTAAAGGATTCACCAATGAATCTTCTGAATTTGCGATATATGATATCAAACGTGAGGTTTTAAAAACTAACATGTTTTCTACAAAAAGTCATTTTTATGAATTGGATAGAAACACAATTGATACCGGAAATGAAAAAACTGATTTTATAGAGGAATTCTACCAAAAGTTGGAAGACAAACTAAAACACACTTTTAAGGATCTCCAAAAAGCAGATGGCCCTATTCAAATAACTACGAGTAAGATATTTGATATACAACTTTTCATAATGAGTACTTATTGGAGAATACCTAAAACAGATGGAAAGATTAATAAAATTATTAATGACAAGAATCCTGAATATCTAGGTTTTAAAATTGTAGAAAAAATAACTGGAGAAAATGCCCCTAAAGAATTCTATAATAAAATTAAAAATGATCCATTCTTTGCAGAGACCTTTAGGGGTTTATTCCCTATTCTTCAATTTATGAAACGTCAAGAGGGAATGGATATCGAAAATTGGAGAATTTATTATTCAAGCAATGAAGGGAAGCATATATGCAGTGACTTTCCGATTATTTTAAGAGACGTTAATAATAACGATATTTTGACAAATGAACTGATATTTCCTTTAACAAAGAAACAACATTTAATTAGGACTAAAAATGGAATAATAATAAGAGAATTACCTCCAGAATTTATGCTTATGATGGATATTTTGATTTTTCTACAAAGCGAAAGATATGTTTGTTGTCCTAATAAAGAATATTTAAAAATGCTAATTAATTTAAAAAATGAATATATTGATAAGGAACCTTTATTACGAGAATATCTTTTTATGCAAATAGATAAAATAAATTAAGACTATTTTATAATCACCTCAGTTGCCCCAGCACCATATTCACGATAATCAGCATCTTTTACTACCAAGTTCTCGAACCGTGCAAGGTAATTTCGGAGTTCTGATTTGAGTACTCCTTCACCAACACCATGTATAAAAATTAATTTCCGATAATGTTGATTTACTGCTGCTTCTAGGCATTTTTTAACGTGTTGCATTTGAGTATATAAACGCAATCTATCATCTAATTTCATTGGAAACTCCACCAACTCCTCTAAATGCAAATCTATTTCAATTACCTTCTCGTACTGAAACTTCGTATTGGTGGTATATCTCATTAAAATATCGGAAGACATTTTTCCTGAAGATGGTGTTTTGATTTTATCTTTTATGGATTGCTTATCCATGTTGTAAGTAATCGAGTTATCCTCATGAATAACAACCACTTCATTAACTCTTACTTTATGTTCAAAACCATCGCTGGCTGCTATAAGCAATAAATTATCTTTTAGAATAGATTTAACTACTCCATCTAAATTTTCGTTTACAAATTTTACCTTATTGCCTACTAAAATGCTCATGGGTAGCAAAGGTACAACAATTTAGGAAGATTAGTTTTTATTAAACTCTTCGATTATACCACCAGTTAAACGAATAACATCGGTATTGGTGCTAATAGCATTGTAAACAGCTTCTAATTGTGTAACAACTGTGTTTAAATAAGAGTTTTGAATATCTCTAAATTCAAACGAAGTAATACTTCCATTAGAAAATTTATCCTTTGCAATTTGAAGATTTAATTCTGCTGTTTTTAAACTTTCGTTGGTTAAATTTAAGATGGTAGTTCTTGCTCTATATAATTCAACTGTTGAAATTAATTCGTTAGTTAACGTTAATTCCATTTCATTTGAAGTAAGCCCCGCAATTTCTTCTTGTATTCTTAAATTATTAAAAGCTCGATGTGTTTTATGTCCGTTAAACAAATTAAAAGTTAAGGTAAAATTTGCATAATAAGCAAACGATTCATTACCACTGGTATTAATATCTTGCCCACCCATGGAAGTACCTTTAAATCCACTAATGGTTTGATTTAATCCTGAATTAAATGATAAAACGGGAAATAAATTTGCTCTCATTAATCCTTTATCTTTTTTAAGAATACTTTGATTAATGTATTGATTTTTTAGTGTTTGATTATTTGATAACATTCTGTTTTTCAATCCATCTAAGCTAATTACTTGTTGGGTATGTTCAAGCTTATCCGATAACACAAATTTTTTCTCCACATCAATTGCCATCAACATATTTAAGTTTCGGAGTGCATTGTTAAAAGCTAATTCTTGCATTAAATAGTTAGTACTATCGGTTAATAAGGCATTTTTAACTTGCAATAAATCAAATGTAGAAGCAACACCTAAATCTTTTTTGTTGGATACATAGTTGTACCTATCAACAGAAACCTGAACCAATTTACCAATGGTATTCAGTTTTTCTTGTTGCAACAAAGCATTGTAATATCCAAGAATAATAGATTGTATGGTGTTTTCAACAACTACAGCAGCATTACCTTCGCTTTGTTCTTGAAGGTATTGTAATTTATCTTTACTAATTTTTACTTTAAATCCATTAAACAATACCCAGTTTAAATCGGCACCATAAGTTAAACTTGTCGATTGGGAAGTTCCTTGAATAAACGACGCTGGATTATTATTATCGCTCCAATTAAATGATTGGGTAGCATTTGTTTTTATAGATGGTAAAGCTCCTGCTTCTAACCAATTGTTATTTTTTTCTGCTATTTCAATGTTTTTTCCAGCAACTTGTATTTTGTAATTACTTTTCAATCCAATTTCTATAGCATCTTTTAACGACAAATTATCTTGTGCAAAAACTGTAAATTGACTAATTAATACAATTACTATGACCAATAAAAACTTCATGTTTCCTTTTTAAATTATTTTTTACTCTAATTCTTGTTTTCTTCTAATATCTATAATAGCTGATTCAACATCTTCTGGTAAAGGTTTTATACCTGTCCACAACCATTTAAAAGCTTTTCTGGTATCATTAAAAAGTAATATTAACAATGGGAAAAACAACAAAATAAATAGTGTTCCAAACAACACTCCATAAGCCACCGAGATAGCCATAGGCACTAAAAATTGTGCTTGAAAAGATGGTTCAAGAATTAATGGATACAATCCAGCAATAGTGGTTATAGATGTTAATATAATAGCCCTAAATCTTGATGTTCCTGCGTCAACTATAGCTTCCTCAACCTTCATCCCGTCTTTTAAATTTCTGTTGTATTTATCTAAAAAAACAATCGCATCGTTTACCAAAATACCAATTAACGCAATAACTCCCCAAACACTAAGTAAAGAAAACGGAGCATGTTCAATTCCATGACCTAATATGGCTTAAAATGGACCACTTAATATTAAAGGAAAAAACATAAGTCCTTGCCACAATGAGTTAAAGTTTAACGATAGTATTAACAACATTAACATAATAAGAACGCTACCAATTATTGCCATTGAAGATCCCGATTTTTGAGCGGCTTCTGCTTGACCCATAAACTCAGCTTTTATACCTGGAAAATTGGCGTATAATTTAGGTATTATTTCATCTTGTATTTTTTTATTGATGTCAGATGTTGAAGCATAAGCATCTACTTGGGCTGCCTCAACTCTAATTTCTCTTACACCGTCAAAATGTTTAATACTTACCTCTCCCCTTTCTATTTCATATTCAACCAATTCTTTTAATGGAATGAATTGTCCTGTTATGGTTTTTATTTTAACATTATCCAATTGACCCATTGAAACCCTGTCTTCTTCAGGATAACGTACCCACACTTTTATTTCTTCAGTGCCAACAATTAATCGTTGCACTTCTTCACCAAAAAATCCTTGGCGAATTTGTTTAGTGATGTCTAAATGTGTCAACCCTAACAATCGAGCTTTTTCGGTTAATTTCAGTAAAATTTCACGATTACCTTGCCCACCATTATCAGTAATATCTTTCAATTCTGACATTTTGGTTAATTCCCTTTTTAAATAATCTTTTGCTTCTTTTATTAAACGGTAATCATCACCTTTTAAGGCAATTTCAACAGGTTTACCCCATCGATTTCCTCCGCCTATCATAAATTTTTCTAACGAAGGGTCTTTTTTTATCTTGTTTTCTACTCTTTTTGCTATTTCAAAACTAGAAATTGCAGCCCCTTCAACATCTAAATTTACTCGAACCATACCTGCGTGAGAACCGCTTTCTCCTAGCTCTTCAGTATTACCAACAACAGCCGAAACATAAGTGATTAAAGTATCGCCATATTCTTCTTCTAATTCAAGTTTAACCTCCATTACTCTATCATAACAATACCACATAAATTCGGTTGTTTTTTCTTTTGGTTCGCCCGATTTATAAGCAAATTCTACTTTAAAATCATCAAAAGGTATGGCTGGAAAAAAGGTAGATTGTATTACTCCTGAACCAATTAATGCTCCAACTATTATCATAAATAACAATGGAAAAAATACTAAGGTTCTTCTCAGCCATTTTTTATGAACTATAGCTTTTAAAGTTGCTCCATAAAAACGGTATCTGATAAAATCGACTCCTTTTTCAATTTTTAATTTAAACTTGCTAAACCAGTTTAATTTTTTTTCGTGTTGTTGTAATCTTTTTGATTTTAAATGAGAAGGTAAAACCAAAAAAGCTTCAATCATAGAAAATGATAAGGAGGCGATAACTACAAATGCCATTTCTTTCATTTGCTCCATACCTTCAATAAACATTAACACACTAAAAGCAACTACAGTAGTTAAAACGGATGTAAATACCGATGAAATAACTTCCATTGTACCATCAATGGTAGCCTCTAAAGGCGATTTGCCTTTTTCATAATGTGCATATATATTTTCGGCAATTACAATTCCATCATCCACAACAATTCCAACCACTAAAATCATCCCAAACAATGAAATCATGTTTATGGTCATTCCATAAAAGAAACCAAAAATAAACATCCCTAAAAAGGCTATTGGAATACCTGCTGCTACCCAGATTGAAAGACGTAGATTTAAGAACAACCCTAAAATAATTAACACTAGTATTAATCCAAAAATTCCATTGTTCAACAACATGTCCATTCGCTGTTTTAGCATGTCGTAAAACTGAAACATAATGGTTAATTGCATGTCCTGATGTTTTGCATTAAACTCATCAACATAACGCACCACTTCTTTTGAAATCTTGCTTAAATCTTCATCTTCAAGTTTCATTATGGTAAGCGTTATGTTTCGTTTACCATTTACAAAACTTTTTATAGGCGAATCGGCAAATTGATATTTTACTTTTGCTACATCACCTATTTTAATAATTTCTCCTTTTGGTAAAGTCCTAAGTACCAAATCTTCAATACCTAATTCAGAGTTTTGTTTAGCTTTTGCTCGAATTAAAAACTCTTCACCATCTGTTTTTACTGAACCTGCCGATACATCTCTATTGTTAAAACGAATGGCATTAGCAACATCATCAAACTTTAGGTTGTATCTTAATAATTGTTCCTCTTTTACTTCAACCGAAAATTCTGTTGCTGGATAACCGTCTTTTAAAACTTGGCTAATGGCATCTAAATTTAATAAGTCGTCTTCAATTTTTTCAGCAGTTTCTTTCAGTTTTATAATATCAACATCTCCAGAAAGTGAGATAAATGAAGCTCTACTATTCATAAAACCTCTTTGCTTCACTATTGTTGGTTTTTCCGCACCATCAGGAAAACTGTTTATTCCATTTACAGCATTTTCAACATCCCTCAATACTTCATCTAAATCGACATCTTTATAAGCCACAATGTTCACCGTTGCAACATTTTCTGCAGATGATGATGAAATTTCATCGATTCCAGCAATACCCTGAAGTGCTTGCTCAATTTTAATGGTAACTCCTTCTTCCATTTCAATGGGAGAAGCACCGTTATAAAATACATTTATTCCAATTCTATTTGGGTCTTGTTCTGGAAAAAAAGAGCTGTCCATATTAATTATTGAAATAGTTCCAAAAAGAACGGTTACAATAATAATGGCATTTGCCCATATTGGATGCTGTACGAAAAATGAAATCAGTTGTCTCATGAAATTTATTTGTTTTTGATTGGAGTTACTACCATACTATCAACTGCACCAGGCACGGGCTCAATGACTACCAAATCATTATCCAATAAATTTTTGACTATTACCGAGTTTTTATTCTTTTTAATAATGGTTAATTCTTTTTTAAGCAAGATGCTATCTTGAACAACAAACACTCTCCCATCATTTAACAATGCTCTTCTTGGTATTTCATCAGCTTCATAAACATTGCCTGCATAAATACTGGCTTCCAAATACATTCCATTAAAAAGTTTGGCTTTATCGTTTGACTCTATATTAATAAAAACATCAATAGACTGCGTATTGGAATTAATATTTTGAGCTATTCTACTCACCTTTCCTGAAAAAGAAATGGTTTTATCCTGACTAAATAATTCTGCGTTGTTCCCAATTTTTATCAATGAAATATCAGAAGTGTTTACTGGAATAGCTACTTCAAGACCAACTGTTTTAATTATGGTTGCTATAGGTGTTCCGGGATTAACAATCCCTCCTATTTCGGAAGTTACATCAACAATACTTCCATTAAATGGTGCAATAACATTGTATTTTTTCAAACGTTCTTCGTCTCCTTTGATGTTAAAATATTCGCCCAAAACATTTCTGGAAGCTAAAAATGTTTTTTCTTTTGATGATTTTATTTCGGGAAGTTCAGGAAGATTTGCATCAAGGTCGATATTATCTAAAAAGGTGGACCATTTAGAAAAGTTGTCCGAAAAATCAACCTTAATATCGGCTAAAGTGGATGCTACAATATTTAAGTAAGCACTTTTACGAGCTTTTAAAGCTAATTGGGCTTCTTTATCGTTTATTTTATAAAGTAATTGTCCTTGAGAAAATGTTTCGCCAGATTTAAGTTCAAAGCCTGAACTTAATAATACACCTTGAACTTCGGCTGTGAGTGTTATATTTCTTGATGAAGCAACCCTTCCAAATCCATTAATACGAATTTCAACCGTATCATTATAAATGGTATGAACTTTTACAAATTTTTTATTTTCGTTGGTATTTTCTTTAGCTTTTTCACCCTCGCCTTTTCCGGTAGCAAGTCGCCATACAATAATTAATAAAAGAATGGAGGTTATAGCTAAAATTATTGTTTGTCTTTTTTTCATAAAATGCCCAATTTAATACCGAACAAATTTATGTTTAGTTAAACAAACAAATTATACAATTACACAAAAGGAAAAGTATAATGATGAATGGCTAAAAAAATTAACTCACAAAAAATTATTTTTTTAACTTTTTGTGTGAGTGAGTATAATCTTTTCCCATTTTGTACATAATTGCAAAAACTACTCCTAAAACTACGAGAGTAATTAAAAATGTTATCATTCCGCTATCCATGGCTTTAAAATTTAAAGGGTTAGTACTGCGATTTAATATACTAAACGTTAGATAAACGAAAAGGTTGCTTCGACGAACATATATTTTTATTCTATGAATAAATTATTTATATTTTTTTCTTTTTAGTACTTTTAGCCCTGAAAAGAATTTTATGAGTTTAATCAATCTTCCTCTAAAAAAAAATCAACAGTTTGGTGTAAAGTATTATTTTGATGGAATTCAAAATAAAGACTTGACCGTTTTGAGTAAAGCGATCACTTTATTGGAGAGCATTAAAGCTGAACATCAACTTATTGCTGAAGAACTGATTGAGTTGTGCTTACCTTTCTCTGGAAACTCATTACGTATCGGCATAACTGGTGTTCCAGGTGTAGGGAAAAGTACCTTTATTGAATCTTTTGGAAAATTTTTAATTGAAACAGAACATAAAAAAATTGCTGTACTGGCTATAGATCCAAGTAGTACTAAGAGTAAAGGTAGTATTTTGGGTGATAAAACAAGAATGAATTTTTTATCTACTAGCCCCAATGCCTTTGTACGACCTTCACCTTCTTCTGGAACTTTAGGAGGAGTTGCTAAAGCAACTAGAGAAAGCATTATTTTGTGTGAAGCTTTTGGATTTGATACCATTATCATTGAGACTGTTGGAGTTGGTCAATCAGAAACTGAGGTAAACTCTATGGTCGATTTCTTTTTGTTATTAATGCTAGCTGGAGCTGGTGATGAATTGCAAGGCATTAAACGTGGTATTATGGAAATGGCTGATGCCATTGTAATTAATAAAACAGACATAGAGAATGCTAATCGAGTTAAACTTGCTCAACAACATTACATAAATGCCATGCATCTTTTTCCTGCCAACGAAAATAGTTGGATACCAAAAGTAGAATCTTGTTCAGCTATCAATAATAATGGTATTCCTGCTATTTGGAAAATTATTACTGAATATAAAGAGCAAACTTATAATAATGGTTGGTTCGATAAAAAACGAAAACAACAAGCAAAATATTGGCTCAGTGAAACTATTAATAGTTCAGTATTAGCCATGTTTTACAACAATCCTACTATGAAATTGTTACTCAAAAAAATAGAAAAAGATGTAGTTGATGGAAAAACAAGCCCATTTAAAGCTGCTAAAATTTTACTAGACCACTATAAAAAATGATTTATCTCATTAAATGGAGTTTAAAAATTTCTACTTTTGTGCCGAGTTTAACTACAAAAAAATGTTTAAATTATTTTATTTATTAATCTTTCCTCTAATTTTTCCTTTGTTTGGATTTAATCAAACAAATCCAACTGGAGAAACAACACAAAAAACAAGCAACAAAGGACGGATTTATATGTATTGGGGTTGGAACAGGTCTTGGTACACCGATTCTGATATTCATTTTACAGGCGATAATTACGATTTTAAATTAAGTGACGTAAAAGCCAAAGATCGCCAAACGCCTTTTAATGTTGACCCTTATTTTAACATTGGAAGAATAACTATCCCTCAAACCAATCTTCGTTTAGGTTATTTTATCACCGACAAAATAGACATTTCTTTAGGTTATGACCACATGAAATATGTGATGGTCAACTTTCAGGAAGCCAAAATAAACGGCAATATAAATACTGGAAACAAATACAATGGAACTTACCTAAACGACGATATTATTCTAGATTATGATTTTTTAATGTTTGAACATACTGATGGTTTAAACTACATCGACGCAGAAATTACTAGAAATGATAATCTACTTGAGTTATTTAAAGTTACTCACAACCCTAACAAAATTACGATTAACACTTTGTTAGGTTTTGGTGGTGGATTTTTACTACCACGTTCAAATGTTTTGTTGCTGAATGGTGAACGGTACGATCAATTTCATTTGGCTGGTTATGGTTTTTCTGCAAAAACTGGCTTGGACATCATTTTATACAAATACTTCTTTATTAGAGGAGAATTTAAAAATGGTTTTATTGATATGCCTAGCATAAGAAGCACACCTCATAAGGAAGATAATGCAAGTCAACATTTCTTTTTCTCGCAAGTAAATTTTTGTTTCGGGTTTACATACAATCCTTTTAACTAGTTTCTAAAAAAGTTGTCGAACTTCTTTTTTAATCTGATTAATTGCTGATTGAGTTGGAGAAGCTTCCAGTTTTAATAATATTTCAAAAATTTTCTGACTTAATTCCACTCCTTTGGCTTCATCTTTTAGTTGAGTTGCAGCAATATTAATTACCTTTATTACTTCTTCTTTTGATAGTTTCACAGCCTCCCAAGCATTAGAAGAAACATAAATTTGTTGACTTAAATTGTGTTCAAATTCGGTTCGTATAGTTATTATTAAATCCGATTGTAATTGTTTTGCACTCATCCCTGATTTTGAAACTCTCGACACTAAATTATTTAATGAAACCCTTTCCAAAAACAAAATCATACGTTCATAAGCCTGTAATCTTAATGGAGTTGTATAATTTTGGTTAGCTTTACGTAACTCTAACAGTTGCTTACGGTATTCATTGTCCATAAATTTTTTTAGAATAAAAAAACAAGCCACAAATACTATAAATGCTGGCACTGTATATTTTAAGATTTCTAATAAAGTTTCCATAGTTTAAATTTTGTTTAGCAAAGTTAAAAACATTTTACAAAGTGTGCTCACTATTTTTAACAACCATTTTATTTAATTATCTTTAACAAAAAAAAAACACTATGGCCAATCAAGAACATTTAGATGCACATTACACTAGAATGGATAAAATATTCCGATTAAGTTTAGGCGATAAAGGAGCATACAGTTGTGCCAGATTTGATGGTGATTTTACGATGACTACCGAAGCAGCACAATTAAAAAAACATGAATTTATTAAAAATAATTGTAACATAAAAAAAGGCTCAAAAGTATTGGATATTGGGTGTGGTTGGGGTGCATTTGTCGATTACTTAACCCAGCAAGATGCTGATGCTTATGGTGTTGTATTGGCAAAAGGACAGGCTGATGCTTGTATTAAAAACGGACTAAATGTTAAGCACATGGATTCTAAAGATATTACTCCTGATACTTTCGGAAAATTTGATGTGGTAACAGCTATGGGGAGTCCAGAACATTTGTGTTCTGTTGAAGAATATAAAGCAGGTAAGCAAGATGAAATTTATAAAAATTATTTTAAACAAGTTGCCAGTTTACTTCCTGTTGGTGGTCGTTTTTACTGCCAGTCGATGGTGTTTGGTCCCAATATGGTAAATTTTGAAGATATACAATTTGATAAAACCGATTTGAGTAAAAAAACATTTACCAACGAAGAATACATGGATATTATATGCCGTGTATTTCCAGGCTCGTGGTTGCCTTATGGAAAAGAAGGATTAATAAATCCTGCAACTGATGAACATTTTAAACTAATATCGATAGATAGTGGAAGGCTAGATTACATTGAAACCATTCACCGATGGACGGCTGCTT
>CAYJMI010000076.1:0-11612 GCA_964371285.1 uncultured Vicingus sp.
CATATAGGCATCGCCAATGGTTTTAATTTTTTCGATATTATATTTTTGAATAATTCCGTCAAATGCAATAAAATATTTATCTAATCGAGCAACAAGTTCTTGGGGATTTATTTCTTCGGCTATTTTTGTAAAACTTTTAAAATCGGTAAACATAATGGAACACAGTCGGTATTGTCGGGCCGTAGCTTTTCCTTTCGATTTAAGTTCTTCAACAGTTTCTTCGGGTAAAATATTTAAAAGAAGTTGTTCTGTTTTTTCTTTTTCTACTTCAATTAATTTTTTCTGAGCTTCAATTTCTTCTTTTTGTTTAATTACTTCATAAGTTCGTTCTCGTACTTGAACTTCTAATAATAATTTTTGGGCTTTTACCCGGTTTATTCTGGTAATATAATAAGCATAAATAATAGCTAAAATAACAATAATGGCAAGCGTACGAAACCACCAAGTAGCCCATAATGGAGGTAAAACAATTACTTTTATTTGTGCAATGTCTTCGCTCCATACGCCGTCACTATTAGCAACTTTTACTTTAAAAATGTATTCACCTGGATCTAAATTGGTATAATTGGCTATTCTGTTGTTCCCAATATTCACCCAATCATCATTAAAATTTTCAAGTTTATAGGCGTGTTGGTTTTTTAAAGGATAAGAGTAGTGTAAGGATGCAAATTTAAAGGAGATTACATTTTGACGATATTTTAACGTGATTTCGTTTAACTCGGAAATGTCTTTTGGTAAAATAGAATTTTCGCCTATTTCAACGGGTTTATTAAAAAGATAAAAGTCTGTTATTAAAGGTTTTGGCAGAGATTTGTTTAAATGAACATCGTCGGGATAGAAGGAATTGTAACCATTTATACCACCAAAAAAAAGTTCGCCATAATTACTTTTATAAAACGCTCCAGTATTAAATTCATTACTTTGTAAACCATCACTCTCATCGTAGTTTTTAAAGGTATTATTTTTTTTATCGAAAGTCGAAATTCCTTTATTTGTGCTAATCCATAAGGTGTTGTTATGATCTTCTATTATGCCATAAATTACATTGTTTGCCAAGCCTTCTTTTTCGGTAAAACGAATAAATTCTTCAGTTTTGGTATTGAATTTATTTAATCCACCACCAAATGTTCCAATCCAAATATAACCATCTTTACCTTCTAATAAGGTTAATACGCTATTGTTGCTCAATGAATTTAAGTAAGCAGAATTATTCAAATAGGTAGTAAAGAAGATTCGCCCATCATCTTCGATTACTTTTGATAAGCCCCCGCCATCGGTTCCTATCCAAACAGTACCGTTTTTATCTTCAATAATTGAGCGAATAAGATCAGCTTTTAATTGCCCTTTTGTAGGCGATCCATTAAAAAGAGTTACATTTTTTCGGTTTGCAGAAATTAAAACTAAACCTTCTTTTGTTCCTAACCAAAGTCTGTTTTTTTTGTCTTCGAAAATTCGATAAATTCTATTTTTTGGGACAGGTTCTAAAAATTTAGTGGGGATTAATAAATTATTTTGATAAATCATTAAACCACCATCAGTACCCACATAAATGGTGTTGGTGTGGTCTTTATAAATAGAATAAACACTTTCGTTTTTCTGCTCGCTTTCGCTTAAGTTAAAAAACTTAGGTAGAATAAAATGAGATTCACCAGTTTCTTTGTTAAAAATATTTAACCCTTTATTGGTCCCTACATATAATGTTGGAGTAGTGGAGTTGTCTTGAAAAATACTCCAAACCATATTACTGCTAATGGTGTTAGTGTTGTTTGGAAGATATTGAAAATGTTTAAAAAACTGTTTTTGTTTATCGAATTTATCAACACCCGATTGTGTTCCTATCCAAATTATACCTGAATTATCTTCATAAATAGAATTTACCTTATTACTACTCAAACTGGTGTATATAGTTGCATCATACGTATAATGATCAATGTTTTCGTTAGAATTGACTTTATATAATCCTGCTGTCTCAGTTCCCAACCAAATTATACCTGATTTATCTTCAAATATTTTTGTTACAGAAGCATGATTTATGAATTGATTTATTTTGTGATTACTTGTTATTTTGTCGGTTTTACTATTTAAAATATTAATTCCACTACTTGTTCCTATCCATAGTTGATTTTGCATTAATAATGAAAAACTCCAAACTACATTACTTGTTAAAGAGCTGTTTTCAGTGGTATATTGGGTAGTATTTTTTGAACTTATGTTATATTTAATTATACCATTTCCCTCAGTGGCAATTAATAAATTAGCATTGTCAATAAAAATTAAATTTCTAATTTTTAACAACTTATTTGACGTTATAGTATTAAGTTTTACATGTTCAACATTAAACGTTTTTTTATTTATCCTAAGCAATTCGCTATCTGTTCCAGCCCAAATAAAATCATTGTGTTCTATAACACTCCAAATGTTATTTTTAGATTTTTCAGAACGAATATTCTGGGTTATTTTTTTGAAAGAATGATGTTCGTTATTGTAAACATTTAATCCGACTTCTGTTGCAATCCATAGATTACCATTTTTATCTTCGATAAAATCGTGTATAAAACTGCTAGATATAGAAAGACTATCTATTATATCGTTCGAAAATATTTTAAACTCGTAGCCATTGTATTGGTTTAAGCCATCTTGAGTTCCAAACCATAACAGTCCTTTTTTATCTTGAATAATACATAGCACCTCACTTTGAGATAAGCCATCTTTTAAATTTAGATGCCCAAATTTGATGTTGGTTTGCTGACTAAAACCAAATGACCACAAAAGAACAAAGAATATTAGTATGGATGTTTTTTGGTTCAAGGTTTGAGGTTAATAATTAACTTTCTTCTGACTTCCGTCTTCCGACTTCGGTCTTTTAATATCGTTTTACAATTTTAAAATCTGTCCGTCTATTTTTTGCTCTACCTTCAGGGTTGTCAGTTCCGTCAGGATTAGTATTAGGTACAACTGGGGTTTTCTCCCCCATACCTTTTGCAGTAATTTTATTTGAATTAATGCCTTTTGAAATAACATACTGTCTTGCTTTTTGAGCCCGTTCATGTGAAAGTCGGTAGTTGTATTCATCGCTACCAATTGAATCGGTATGAGAAAAAAGTTCAATACCAATGGCTTTGTTCTTTTGTAAGATAACTACCAATTTATCTAATTCTTTAGCAGAAGATTCATTAACATCAGATGATTTATAATCGTAATAGATTTTAGAAATAACAAAACTATCGTTGTCAGTAATTTGTATTACTTCGTCTAATTCATTGATTAGTGTAATTACATTTTTATCTCCTGTTAATCTCAAGTATCTATATTTTCCATCAATCAAACGTTTTGCAGCCTCTAATATTCTACCGTTTTCATCAACAATAATAATATTTATACTAGGATCGTCTTCTGCAAGCATAAATAAATATTGTGCGTCGGGCGATAATTTATCAAAAGTAAATTTACCATCCTTATCGGTTTTAACTTTTCCTACAATATTACCTGCTTCATCAACTACCCAGACTTCAAGCCCCTCACTATAATCGCCAGGTAGTTTTTGATAAACTTGACCAAAAACACTAACGGTAAATATGCTTTCATCTTTTTCTTCTAATAGAGGTAACTCATCGTATTTTTCAACGGGTAAAGCCTGAAATTTATATTTTCCTTTAGATATATTGTTGGCTAACAAAACTTTTTCACCTTTAGAGTTGGTAATGAAAAGTTTAGCCTTATCTAATACGGCATCATCTTCTTCATCAATTCTGAAAAAGTAATTGTTATCCATTTTAAGTTTGTTAAACTTAAAGTTACCGTTTTCATCGGTAGTTGTTTTTTGTAATGCTTGGTCATTTTCATCAAACAGGGTTATTCCTACGTTTGAAGCTCCCAATTTATCGTATTCTAACCTACCCGCAATTGAGGTTTCATTGTTTATACTTTGATAAGTAAATTTGTAAATATCATCACTACCCATTCCTCCTTCTCTATCAGAAGAAAAGTATCCAGTTTCATCATCAATAAAAAATATTCCAAAGTCATCCTTAGGTGAATTTAAAGGAGTTTTTAGGTTTTTTGGGGTTTTCCAGTTGTCGGTTTCGTAGACTGAAAATACATCTAAACCACCATAACCTGAAAGCCCTTCAGAAGAGTAATACAATACGTCTTTTCTGAAATAAGGAAATACTTCATTTTCTTCGGTGTTAACTTCATTACCTAAATTAACAGGCGTTCCCCATTCATTACCTTCTAGTTTGCTCATGTAAATATCCATTTTACCAGAACCTCCAGGCATGTCGGATGCAAAAAACAAACGGGTTCCATCGTCAGAAAGCCAAGGATGAGCAACACTATATAATGGGCTACTATGCTTAAATTCAGTAATATTTTTCCATTTTTTCCCTTCTAAAGTAGCTGAATAAATTTTTAATTTATTGACATGTTGTGCCCCTTTTTCATTTTTATCAGCTCGAGTAAAATACATCGTTTTTCCATCGGCAGAAATACAAGCAGGTCCATCATGGTACTGTGTATTAATTTGATAAGAAAAAGGTTTTGCTTTTTTATATCCGTCGGATTGCTTTGCAAAATAGATGGATAAATAGGGTTGCCCTGATAATTGGTCGGCACTTTCATTAACTAAATCAATTCCTCTTTCAGAAACAAACAAAATTCCGTCTTTGTATTTTATAGGAGAAAAATCGGATGTAGAGGAGTTGATGATTGAAAAAGGCTCTACAGTAAATTCTTTAGGTACAACTTCCCATTCTTCAACATCTATACACGATTGGAGCATTAATTTCCCGATTAAACTAGATGGATTTTTTTTATTAAATTCTTCAAATTGTTTTTTTGCTTCTCTTATTTTGCCATTATTTTTTAATGCCTGACCGTAATATAAATTATTACTACTTTCTGTAGGGTTTACCTCTACAGCTTTTTCGTAATATTTTTCAGCATTTGCATAATCTTTTAATTTTCGGTAGGAGAAAGCAATGTTTTCATTGGCTTGAATATTTGAGGGGTCTTTCTTTAATGCTTTTTGATAATATTCTATGGCTTCAAAATAATGTTCTGCTTTAAAAGCATCATTACCTTTATTAAGTTGTGAAAAAACTGTGGCTGGAAAAAAAACACAACAAAGTATGGGAATAATCAATAAATTAAATACAATTTTTACGCTACTCATGTTTTATTAAAAATATCGTGGTGAAATTACTTTTGATTTGAATAAACTAAGGTCATAACCAATAAAAATTTCGTGCGAACCACTTCCTGTGGTTTTTGTTAGTGCACTAAAATTATGGTCGTAGGCGTAACCCATCCTTAAGTTTTTATTTATATTATATTCCGCCAAGATAATAATACTTTTTCGAGTATTCAAAGTTAATCCAAATTGTATCGTTTTATTAATAAGAATACTGGTGTTAACATCAATATTTCCATTGCCTTGTCTGTCAGAACGAATTAATGCTGAAGTTTTTAAAGTCAATTCATGGTTTAAAACAAAGGCTTTACCAATATTTCCGATAAGGTGAGAATACACTCTGGCTCCGTTTTCGGTATCTACCATATTTTTGTTAAAACTGTATTGCGATTCGTTAAGATGTTCTAATGCTATACCAGCATAAAAAGTATTGGTATGGTAATACATTCCAAAATCAAATGTTGGAATAACGAAACTACCTACTGCCGTATTTGGAATTTGATCTTCTTTATCTTTGTATTCAATCATGTCCCAATTGTAGTTGTAATTTTGTATTCCTCCTCGCAAACCAAAAGCTAGTTTACCTGAACCAATTTTTATCCGGTAAGCATAAACTGCGGTTGCAGAAATGATGCTTTTCGGACCAATTTTATCGTTGGTAACGTTTAAACCAACTCCCATACTTTTATTTTTTAATGGGGTATTAATAGCAAATGCCTGAGTTACAGGAGCTCCCTTTAAACCTACCCATTGGCTTCGGTGTACCAATACGGTACTTAACGCTTCCCTACTTCCTGCATATCCCGGATTTACCCCCAAAGGGTTGAACATGTACAAGCTGTACTGAGGGTCTTGCTGAGCAAAACCATTCAAAGCAGTTAGTACTGTTAATATAATTAGTATTTTTTTCATTTTTAGTTAAGGTTTATAGACTATAAAACTAAATGCTGCATTTTGATTTGCACCTCCTGTATTAGTTGTTTGTACTAAAATATTGTTTGTAAAAGCAATCAAGGAAATAAAACCATAAGTTCCATTCATTGTGCCACTCATGACGTGTGAATTTCCAACAAATGTTTCCCCAGTAACTGTTATTGTATATTGCCCGGCTCCACCTGCGACTACTGTCCAATTTCCTGTTCCTGCATTTGTTATTGCTGCACCAGCACCCACTGAGCCATAAGCAATAGGAACAAGATTTGCAGTTCCTGTTTGGGCTCTGTTTAATTCATTCGTATTAGCTCCAGAAATAACAATAGTACCGTTAACATCTAATTTTGCTGTCGGGGTACTTGTACCAATACCCACGTTAGAAGCATTACCCAAAATCAAGGAGTTGCTTTGAGAAACAACTGCATTTGCTCCAACAGCAGTAGCATTAGTTAAATTATTTACAGTGGCATCAGCACTTTTACCTAAAAATGTATTGCTAGAGCCTGTAGTATTATTACTGCCCGAAAATTGTCCAATTCCAGTGTTATTTCCACCTGTAGTATTTGTAAGAGCATTATCTCCTAATGCAGTATTAAAATTTCCTGTGCTGTTTAAATAAAGTGCATACTGACCAATGGCAGTATTTCTGCCCCCACTAGTATTAGAGTAAAGTGCATTGTTTCCTGTAGCAACATTAAAATTTCCATCAATATTACTACTAAGAGCATAACGTCCGTCGGCAGTATTATCACTTCCTATGGTGTTGGCAACCAATGCACCCATACCTGTTGCAGTATTATTATTTCCAGAAGTGTTACTGCTAAGTGTAGAATGTCCATTAGCAGTATTATAAGTACCTGTATTATTTTGAAGTGCAGAATAACCTGTAGCTGTATTATAACTTCCAGTGCTAAACCCAAGTGCTGCAACCCCAATTGCAGTATTTTGTACACCTATAGAGTTCATCCGTAAAGCATTTAGACCTACAGCAGTGTTTGCTGTACCAGAGGTGTTACTCCAAAGTGATTGATATCCAATGGCGGTATTATTGTCACCTGTAGAGTTGGCATAAAGTGCATACATTCCGTTGGCGGTGTTGCTACTTCCTATGGTGTTGGTATAAAGCGTATTATAACCGTTAGCAGTATTGTTGTTTCCTGTGGTGTTATTACGAAGAGCAAAATTTCCTACAGCAGTATTACTATTACCATTTATCGTAGAAGTTGGGTTATTAGTATAAAGAGCTTCATAACCAATTGCAACATTATCACTTTCCCATGGAGTTCCGCCATTAGAGTATGCTTGAGTATATAAAGCACTCTTACCAATTGCTGTATTCATGCCTGCTGTTGTATTGTTAGCAAGAGCATAATGACCAAGTGCAGTATTATAACTTCCTGTTGTGTTGCTATAAAGCGAAGTTTGTCCGACAGCTGTATTTTGGTTACCAGTAGTGTTATTTTGAAGTGCTTCAAAACCATTAGCAGTATTAGAGTTTCCTGTGGTATTGGATAAAAGTGCAGAATGACCAGTTGCAGTATTCCAACTTCCTGTGTTATTTTGAAGAGTAGCATAACCAGTAGCGGTATTATTATTTCCTGTGTTATTTTGAAGTGAAGCAGCACCAATAGCAGTATTTTGATTACCTGTATTGTTGAGCTTTAAAGCATCTGCTCCGATGGCTGTATTATAAGTTCCAGAAGTATTACTCAAAAATGATTGATAACCAATTGCTGTATTATTATTTCCTGTGGTACTTGCACCTGCCAAAAAGCCAAAAAACGAATTTGCCGCTGCTGAATCTATTCTACCTGCTATTTGGTTGTTTATCCTAAAATTAAGCGCCACATTATCGGTTGTTCCAATAAAGTTGGTGGTAGCATTTGTACCTGCATTTCCTGTTAAGTTCCAAGCGTTTGCAGCACCAGATGGTGGTGCCCATTCGGCATTACCAGCAGCATCGATAGAAGTTAAAACAGAACCAATTGCTGGAGCTGTACCTGATAAATTATTTAAACGTAAAGAACCCTCTAAATGAAGTTTGGCAGATGGAGAACCTGTTCCGATACCCACATTACCTTGATCAAAAATGGCAGCGTAGTTATTAGCTGCTCCAGAGGCAGAAAAATATCCAGCTTTATTTGTTGTAATAGGACCGCCAGCACCTATAACAGTTACATAAATACCGTCGCGAATGGCATTAGCCCCAGCGTATGTATTGGAAGCATTTATTGCTGCACCAGCACCATTGGTAGTTGCATTTACTGCATTTAGGTTGTTAGCCGCATTGTTTATCTTGAAATAACCTGCATGAGCATTAATTCCACTATGAATGGATGAAAACGCATTAACATTATTATCGGCATTTTGAACGTCAAGTTTTGAATTAGCTATTGTTGTTCCAATACCAATATTTCCGTTATTAGCATCTATAACCATTGCGGTAAATTCAGTACCATTATTTTCGTTAGCAATACTAAACAAGGAAAACTCATCTACTTTAAAAAGCCATTCTAAAGTTGGTTGATTACCGTGTCCTAGTTGAAAAGCCTTGTGATTTGCAGTATTTGGCAAAGCAACATGAAGCATGGACTCAGGAGAAGTTGTTCCAATACCTACATTACCAGAACCTTGTTCTATTACAAAAGGAGTAGTACCTGTTTGAATATCTGAAATTCTAAATTGTTGACCAGTGGCTTCTCCTTGCCCCATAGACCATTCAGCTAAAGCAGTTTTGTATCGATAACCTATTTTAAAATTGCCTGCAAAGGTTTCAAGTAAAACTTCAGGTCTTAATGAAACGCTATCCACAATATGTAGTTTTGTACTTGGTGTACTTGTTCCAATACCTACATTATTTGTTAAAGTTGTAGGATAAAGGTTTCCTGCATTTTCTGTCCATTTACTGGCAGCAGAGAAACTAGTTAAAGGAACATTCCAAGTATTCCCGGCTTCTACAATTACTAATGAATCGCTTGTACCATTAACTCCAAAAGAGGTAATTAACTCGTTAGAAACTGAACCGTCAATTTCGGTAGAGGTAATGGTAAAATTTGGATAAGCACCCCCTATACTTGTTGTTCCAGCACCAGCTAATCCTACAATTTGGTTAGGTGCTGTATTGGTAATGATATTACCAGCTAAATTTATTCCAGTTCCTGCTGTATAAGTTGGTCCAGTTAAAGCACTTAAATTAACTGTATTTCCTCCTAATATTGATAAGTTTGGTGATACAAAGGATAACGTTTGAGCATCAGTATTATCCATAAATGGAGTTAAATTTACAGGAGTTCCATCATTTGTCAATGATAAGGTGTTACCAGCTAATGATAAATCTTGGTTATCTGTACCTAAAGCAGAATTTTGAGCTGTCCAATTTGCCCCATCCCAAGTAAGTACTTGATTTAAAGCAGGAGCAGTAGAAGAAATTGTTGTACTTGTTCCACCACCTGAGATATTAATGTTGTTTCCTAAAACGGAAAGATTTTGAATTTCATTGGTTGGGTTGAAATCTGCATCGTTTACATCATCAGTAAATGAACCACCACCGTTAGACAATGTTACAATGCTGCCAATTTTTGAAATAGCTTGCAACTCGTTGGTTGCAGAAGTATCGTTATCTGTGCCTAATAAAGTGTTTAAATTAACACTGTTACCGCCTGAAATAGATAAAGTATCACCGACTAGAGATAGCGTTTGAATTTCGTTGTTGGGGTCAAAATCGGCATCATTAGGAGAAGTAATAAAACCGCTGTTGTTAGTTAATTGACTGGTTTGTGTAGGAATAATATTCGGATTAACCGAGAGTGGAGTTCCCACAATACCAGTTCCTATTAATGTAGTATCAGTAACAACAACTTGCGAGCCCCAATTGTCAGCTCCTGAGCCAGCATTTTGAGCTATCCAAGCACTACCATCCCAAGTTAATACTTGATTAGCAATCGCTGTAGCAGGTAATTCAATTTCGTTAGTTACAGAAGTATCGGCATCATTAGGGGATGTAATAAAACCGCTATTGTTAGTTAGTTGGCTGGTTTGTGTAGGAATAATATTTGGATTAACAGAAAGTGGAATCCCAGCACCATTACCAAATAAAGAAGTATCGGTAACAACAGTTTGTAAACCCCAATTATCGCCAACAGAACCCACAATGGCAGAAGGATCTGTCCATTTTGCTTGCCCGAACCCATCGTTAGCTAAAATCCAGTTGAAATTAGCAGCATTATTTCCTAAAACGTATAACGAATCGGTTAAAAACAGGCCTTGATTTGCATGAACAATTGTACCACTTGGAGAATAATTATAAATGGTATCTGCTGCATTATAAATACTATTTTGAGCTTGGTTAACCAAAATTAATCCTTGATTAACAATGATGCTGTCGGTACTAATTTGAATATTGCCGTTTAAACTATTGTTACGTATGGTAAGGGCATTATTGGTGGGAGTTAAAAAAATAAAACTTGTAGTATCAATCCCATTAAAAAATACTATACCTGTTGCCGCACTAGCGTTAACATTTCCCACAAGAATTGCAGAAACATTTGGGTCGGTACCCAAAAAACTAGCTACAACAGAATCGTTGGAAGCAACACTAAGTTGATGAATAGGTGTGGTAGTTCCGATACCTACATTACCCGGATTGTTGTTATGAATAGTATTCCCTAATTGTGTCCAAAATCCTCCAGCACTTGGGAGTGGTGCAAAACCACCGTTAGAAAGAAAAATAGTATCGTTAGAAACAGAAAGTATTTGAATTTCGTTGGTTGGATTATTGTCTAAATCACCTAAATTAGTAATAGTATCTCCACTAAGGCTAATACCGTTTCCAGCAAAATAAGTTGTTCCACTAGTACCTGCAGGGCCAGTTAAATCGGAAGTAGTAAAAGAAGTGCCGTTAGAATAATAGATGGAAAAAGTTCCGTCGTTATTATTAATCGTGGAATCTATACTCACTCCATCAACTCCGTTTATGCCATTTGTGCCCGGAAGTCCATTAGTACCGTTACAGATAATATAAGTATAATCAATTTCTAAAGGTTGTAGTGTGCCGTCATTATTGTCATCTAAACCAGCGTCAACTTGAATTCCTCCATTAATACACGATGGACCGGAATAAGGAGTTGAAAGTGATAAACTATTTTTACCTGGTAACCCTGCTGGTCCATTGGCTGATTCTTTGGCATACAAAGCGTAAGGAACGGATAACAATTGAGTAACACCCATGGGGTCGCCATCCACTTCAACAAAAAGATAAAACGGACTGATTCCCCAAGCGATGCCTGGAAATGTACCAATTATTGGAGTTCCTCCACCAATTTCGGCAGTAAACAAGCCAAATTGATTGGTTGTTAATGTATGATTTTCGGCGTAAACAACTGCACCCGTTGAAGTACCTTGTCGGATTTCGTATTTAACGTTAATGGTTTGATTTACTATAGGCACTCCTGCTAAATTACGTGCAACAGCTTGGTAATTAATTGTCTCG
>CAYJMI010000076.1:11622-15951 GCA_964371285.1 uncultured Vicingus sp.
TGCTTGGGCTTGTAAATTTGAAATTGCAAACAGCAAACTACAAATCAGGATGAATGTTAATTTTAGGATTTTCATAACTATTGTTTTTTATCTTTTATAATCTCTTTTTCATTATTCTTTCACTCCATTGTATAAGTCCCTTCCGTCAGCTGACGGAGGTTGGGGAGGCTTCTACCTCGTAATCTCCACCCAGCCTTTATAAACATCTCCAGCAACATGTGCTAAATAAAAATAAGTTCCGTCGGGTAAATCTTTACCACCTTTGTTTGTCCCTTTCCATACTACATCATCTTCGTTGGTATAATTTGAAGTTTCCCAAACCAAATCGCCCCAACGGTTAAAAATTTTTACATTGTTTTCAGGAAAACTTTCAATATTATCAACATACCAAATATCGTTGCTGCCATCTCCATTAGGTGTTAAACCTGAGTAAAATTTAAGTTTACAATCCTCGTCACTATCTATACCTACATCAATAATTTTTACAAAAACGCAACCCGATGCCCCAACAATTCTTACTCGGTAAGCTCCTGCTTTTAAATGAGCTTCGTCAAGCACTAGAGTAGTATCAAGTACCGATTTTACAAACAAGGTATAAGGACCGGCACAGCCCAATACGTTGTTGATGAAAATAGAACCATTTTCGGCACCTCTACAACTTTCGTTGATAACTTCGTAGGTTACCATAGAGTCAACATTCAAGTTAGGTTGTTGAAAACCTTGAGTTAAAATTTTATTTACTGAAAACAAGGTTTGTACTACCGCCTCACCAACAGTTGATGATAAAGTAATGTTAGTTCCGGTTACATAACCTCCTGTACTACCAATTACTTGGCGGTCGAGCACCACTTGGGCATTAGCTCCAAAGGTTGTTAGTATTATTAGGTAAAGTAGTTTTTTCATTATTTGTTTTTTAGAACGTCTATTTCTCTTCTTAGTTCATCTATTTGAGTTTGTTGTTCTTTAACAAGTTTATACAATTCATTAATTCCACCTGTTAATAATGGTGTTAAAGAAGCATAATTTACCATAAATATTCCATCTGGTCCATCAGGTTCAGCAACAGCAGTTGGATAAATTTCAAATAAATCTTGAGCAATAAAACCATACATTGTTTTTCCTGGTGCCTTTTTAAACTCGTATTGTTTTGCACTAATTTTGCTTAACATGTTTAATGCGTCAGGTAAATCTATAATATTTTGTTTTAATCTTCTATCAGAGGCAGTATATAGACCAACGCCCCCAGCACCATCGGCTCTCAAACCGCCATCTAAACCTCCAGCAGCGTAGCAACCTAAATAAAATGCAGTAGTATTAGGCAAGGCATTTCCTATGCTTATTTTAACACCATCATCACCAACAGCACCTGTTGTATTTTCAAAATTAGCGATATAACCTCCTGCGGCTGTTTGAACATCTATACCCATTGTTAAATCAGGTGTAGTAGTACCAATTCCTAAAGTATTTTGAATATAAACATCACCCACAGTAAAATAACCTGCCCAATTTGTTGTTGCACCACCAGCTTGTGCATAAATACCATAAGAAGTTGTACCTCCATAGCCATAAAAATGTCCACCTTCGTTGATACCTGTTCCGTACCATGCTGTACCATAAACCCCTGTTCTTGTTGCTGCACCCGTAGCATTATTCAAGCTAACATCTGCTCTTATTCCAACACCTCCAGTTGTTGTTGTATTTGTAAATAAAGCCACATTTGAAGAACTAAGATTCTCGACATGAAGTTTATAACTAGGAGTAATTCCAATACCCACATTACCGCTATTCGTAATCCTCATACGTTCAACAGCAGCGGCTGATCCGTCAGGAGATGTCCAAAATTCTAAACGACCAGGCATGTCTGTAGCCCCAACAACACCATCAACAACTCCTTGTATTCTTGCACCTTCTTGAAAAACAGTTCCATCCCAAGCTTGAAAACCAACACCGCCGTAATAATCGCCAGAAGAAGGAATAGTTGGAACAGCTAGTGTACCTCTTCCCCTTTTTATGTGCAATGAGGAAGATTCTGTGGCACTGTAGGTTTCCAATTCGATATCTGAATCAATAGAACCTATTTCTAATATTTCAATAGGATCTGTTATTCCAATACCAATCTTTCCATTTTCATTTATACGCATAGCTTCATTAAGCGTGGCACCAGTTCTTGTATAAAATCTTAATGATGAAAAAGTTGCATTGGCATTTTCTCTATGTGCAGAAATTCTTGCAAAATTATAATCGATACTTCCATTGCTGGTATTAATAAAATCTATAACACCCACTTCAGCTCCCACAGTATTGGTGCCTCCTCTTATTTCTAGAACTGCAGGTGCATTATCAACAAATGAAGCACCAAATGCCGACACCGTGAGAGTTTTTTTATTTGTACTTGTACCTACTGCAGAATACAACCCATAAGTTCCAGGGCTTGGAGTACCTATTCCCACTGTTCCTTCAACTAATAAACCATTTGTAGGGGCAGTACTTGTACCTGAAAAAGTTGCACCAATTACAGCAGCTCCTTCCACATCTAGTTTATTTGTAGGAGTTGCTACTCCAATACCCACATTATCTGTTAATGTTGTTGGATAAATATTTGGTGTAGATCTGGTCCAAGCTGTTGAACCTGATGAAATGGCTGACAAATCTGTCCAAGTTGCCACACCAGTAGCATTAGAGGTTAATACTCTATTGTTAGCCTGAGAACCATCTACCAATTGAAGTGCATTATTAGTAGTTCCACCAGAAGCAGAAAAATAACCACCAATGTTAGTACCTGTACCAACTGCACCACCATACACACCTGTTTTTGCACCAGAATTACCAGAGGCATAACCATAAACGGCATAATTATTTCCAGTACTACCAGTTGCGTTAAAGGAACCTCCATAATTGGTTCCACCAGCACTAGCACCAGTAGCTCCACCATAAACAGCAGTGTTTGAAGCTCCATTAAATGTATTCATAAATCTTGAGGTAGTAACTATTGTCGAATTGGCTACATCAAGTGTAGTTGATGGTGCAGTTGTTCCAATACCCACCTTAACAGCATCAGCACCTGTTCCTCCTAAAACAATTGAATTGCTTGCAGTAACATTTGCATTTTTACCTATGGCAGTTGCATTAGTGAGGGAAGCAGTACCTTTGGCACCATATCCTAAATAGGTATTAAAAGTTCCAAGCAAGGCAACAGCTCCTCCAGCATCTGATCCAATAAGCGTATTGTAATCACCTGAAGTTGCATTATAAGCTGTTCCATAACCCATAAAAGTATTGTACGACCCATTGTTGTTATAACCTACTGTTCCTCCATAATAAGAGTTTCCTGTACCTGTAGTATTAGTGAAACCAGCTGCTGTACCAAAAAATGCATTGTAACCACCAGAAGTTGTACCTCTACCTGAAGCATAGCCATTAAAAGTGTTGTTATCACCTGTATTACTGTTTCCTGAAAGGTAACCTGTAAAGGTGTTTAAATTACCCACTAAATTTACTTGGCCTGATGCAGCACCAATAAAAGTATTGAAGTAGCCTGTTGTGTTATTTAAACCTGAGTTATAACCTAAAAATGCGTTGCTATTTCCTGTGGTGTTATTACCACCCGAATAAGCACCAACATAGGTGTTGGAAGCTCCAGAGTTAGATACTCCGTAACCAGCATACGAACCAATTAAAGTATTATTATCGCCTAAAGCATTGGTTAAACCACCGGTAAGATTTCCAATTAAAGTATTGTCGGAAGATGTTGTTAATAATTCACCTGCACGATGTCCAACAAATGTATTTCTAAATCCTGTTGTTATTGCATTTCCTGACCCATATCCAACTCCAACATTATAATTTCCAGAGGTGAAAGACTGATTTCCTCTTGTCCCTATTAATGTGTTAGTTGCTGAAAGACTCGTCCATCGTTCTCCATTAATGTACAAATAGCCATCAGCATAAACGTCTTTCCATGAATTAGCTACTGAACCTAAACTTAATGTATTATCAACAGAAGGGTAAAATTGAGTGCCACCCGAATTTAATCTCATTCTCTCAGTATTATTTGTAATAAATGGCAAATCAAAATTTGTTGTTGTTCCTAACGTTTGAATTGAAGCAACAGCATTCCCTCCTAAACCCCATGCATTAGCAAGCGATGAAACTGAAGCCCATGAAAGAGTACCTGTCCCATCAGAAGAAGATAAGACATCATTTGCAGCTCCAACGTTAATTGGCAAAGTATATTGTACATTCGCAACTAAAGCTGCAGGTGCTTTGAATGAAATAATATTTCCACCATTGGCAGATGCCTCTTTAAATCGTAATTCAGACTGAGTACCA
>CAYJMI010000076.1:15961-17270 GCA_964371285.1 uncultured Vicingus sp.
TTACCAGTATTTGATAATAAGATATGCCCATCCTGAATTTCTAGTTTTTGGGCAGGAGCAGTTGTTCCAATACCTACATTACCATTATCTATTATGCTCATGGCTGGAGTAGGCAAAGTTCCTTGTGTTGCAAATGTAAACCCTCCTGTACCGCCGTATTGACTAAATTGTGCAGTACCAGCTCCTGTTGTATTTATATCAATATTTACATTACTATTTGCTCCTGTTGTTGATAATTGGAGTAAACTATATGAAGTAGAGGAAACATCTAATTTTGAACTAGGTGTTGTACCTATACCAACATTTCCTGTATTATTATTAAAAATATCTAAACCATTAGGGCTCCAATAATTTGTTGGAGCTGTAGGTGTAGAACCTATGGCAGAAATCATTTGCCAATTGGAGCCATCATAAGCAACCGTTACAATTTGATTGGAAAGGATGTCGCTACCCGAAAGTGGCTGACTACCACCAAGCTTTCTAATAGGTTTAGCACCTGTACCCGAAACATCCAACGACATTGAAGCAGAGTTATCAACATTTGCCTTAAAGGTTACTTGCAAACCAGGTGTTAATACAAACGTACCAGGTACAGTTACATAGTAAGTTGCCCCTACACTAGTAGAAGTCAATTCTACTTGTGCTTTTGATACTAAGTTTATCGTTAACAACGATAGGGTTAGGATAAGAATTTTTTTCATAATATACTTTTTTTTCTTTTTTTCAAATCTTTTTTCATTCAGCTACTTAAGTCCTCCGTCATCTGACGGAGATTTTAGCGGGCTTCTATCTTAATAAAACTGTTGCTTTTCCAGCAGCTTCATTGGTTAAATAAACACCAATGCTTGTTCCAGCACTTGGCGTAGAAATTCCCATTGCCTTTCCTACTGTGGCTGATGTAATACAGTGCTGACCTCTAGTTACCCCCACAACTGTATTTACAGTAACCACACCCGAAATAGCAATTTTACCTATAGATCCATTACCAATTCCTTCTATGGCAACACCAATAACAGCATAATTGGCATTTGTATTAGTTGTAGTAAAAGAATTATCAGTTCCAACTATTACAATATCACCGGCATTTAAAGCAGGCCCAGAGTTGGTTAATAATATAGTTACTGCATTGTTACTTGCTACAGTAGCACCATCATTTAAACCTAAATCACCATTTACACTTAGTTTACTTTTAGCGGTAGTTGTTCCTATACCAACATTCCCTACTTGATCAATCTGTAAACGTGGAGAAGCGGCATCGATATCTGTAATTCGGAAACCTGTCGCTGCAGTACCCTCTTGACCCATGAAC
>CAYJMI010000077.1:0-17143 GCA_964371285.1 uncultured Vicingus sp.
AACACATTGCTTTTTTTAGCAAATGCGTTGATGCGTTTTAGAGCAGGAACAAAATCTTTATCGGAAATAACTCGAACACCCACAAAATTTGAAGCTGTAAATTCAACTAAAGGGTTGGAATTGTCGTTAACTATTTCAGTTAATGAGTGTGTTCTCCAATGTTTCCCATAAAATGTAGCCAATTTTTCAACTATAATTTTGGCTAGTTCTTTGGTAAGTGTTTTTCCGTCAGAAACGATGTTATTGTCTTTGGCGAACTGAACAACCGCTTTTGTGGTTAAATCACCGTAATCACCATCATTTTTGTATTTATTCCATTGCAGGGTAGCTCCATAACCCAGTTCATTTAAAAGGGTTTGAAAGGCTTGTACTTTTACTATTTGTTTTGATTTAAAGTAATAAATATCTTCTATTTTATTTGTTTCTAAATCGAGGGCTAAAACTTGTAATTCATCCAATGAATCATGCCTTCTTAAAATTAGTTCGGCTGTGCTTTTGTAAATGAAACTTCCATCACCATTCAACTTATTTTTGGCTAAAAACGAAGCTACTGTTTGTTGGGTTAAATTGCCGTAAACTCCATCTGCTCCATATTTATCAAATTCCAGTTCATCTTTAAAACCCAATTCGTTTAAAATGTTTTGTAGGTCTTTAGTGGCATTATTCTTCGATTTTTGTTTTTCTAACTTAACAGTAGAACTTTTAAAGTAGTTAAGCAATTCGTGTTTGTCGCACATGGTTTTGTTATTTTGGTTGTGGTAAATATACAAAAGACCAATAAGAAATCAATTTTTATCTTAATTTTAAAGCCTAAACAAAATTCATGGATATTACATCAATACTTTTTCTTGTTATCGGCTTAGGACTTGGTTTTTTAATTGGTTATTTGGTGAAAAAAGCTAGTCAAAATACTTCGATTAACGATGAAGAATTAAAGAACATGGCTACCGAAAATACTAAACTAGCAACTCGACTTGAAAATGCTGAACAAGTGTTTAAACAACAAAAAGAAAAAGAAGAAAAATTAGCCGCTCAAAACAATGAATTGATAAGTTTATCATCGCAGTTAGATACTCAAAACAAAAATCTGGAAGAAAAATTAACCGACCAAAAAGCAGAAATTGAAAAGCTTCAAGCAAAATTTACGTTGGAATTTCAAAACATTGCCAATAAATTATTGAAAGAAAACTCTAGTGAATTTGCTCTTTCCAACCAAAAAAGATTGGACGAAATTTTAACTCCTTTAAAAGAAAACATCAAGGCTTTTGAGAAAAAAGTAGAGGATAAATACGACAATGAATTAAAGGAAAGAACTTCATTAATCGAACAAATAAAATCCTTATCGGATTTAAATCAACAAATGCGAACCGATGCTCAGAATTTAACTAAAGCATTAAAAGGCGATTCGAAAGCACAAGGAAATTGGGGCGAATTCATTTTAGAAAAAATATTAGAAAGCTCAGGTTTAAGAAAAGGGGAGCAGTACGAAACTCAATTTACAACTTCAAACGATGAAGGTGGAAGGATGTTTCCTGATGTGGTGATAAAATTACCAGAAGACAAACATATTGTTATTGACTCTAAAGTTTCAATTGTGGCTTACACCAACTTTTTAGAAGCACAAACTGAAGAGGAACAAGTGATATGTGTGAAAGCCCACATTGTTTCTGTTAAATCACACATTAACGGATTAAGTGAAAAAAATTATGCTCACGCAAAGGGCATCAATTCGCCCGATTTTGTATTGATGTTTTTACCATCAGAACCTTCGTTTAGCTTTACGTTGCAATCCGACCAAAGTATTTACAATTATGCTTGGGACAGAAAAATTGTGTTGGTTAGTCCAACTACTTTACTAGCTACTTTAAGAACCATTACATCTGTTTGGAAACAAGAAAACCAGACCAAAAATGCCATTGAAATAGCTAAACAAAGTGGGGCTTTGTATGACAAATTTGTTGGTTTTTTAGAAGATTTAGACAAAATCGACAGAGGTTTGATTACAGCAAAAACTGCTTATGATGGAGCAGTAAATAAACTAAAAACTGGAACTGGAAATTTGGTGGGAAGAGTAGAGAAATTAAAAGTATTGGGAGCAAAAACCACAAAAAATTTACCAGCAAGTTTTAATGAAGAAGATGAAAATATAATTGAAGAAGAACTTTAAAATGAATAGAACAACATCATATTTCAAATTTTCTAAACATCAGAATTTTATCTTGTTTGGTTTTGTTGGGTTCATTTTATCTTTTATTTTTTTTACAGGATGTACATCCAATCAAAATGCTTCAAACCGAAATGTAGCAGGAATTTATTTGTCGGGTATTAATCTTTTAGAGCCAGATTATAAAGTTTTTCATGAAAACGATACGCTTACTAATATCTATTTTAGATTAAGGTCTGAAAATCTTTTGTACACAAGAAAAAGAACTGACTCTATTTTTACTGCAAATGTTCAGGTAAAGTATGAATTGATGGATGAGGAAGAAAAATTGTTGGATAGCACAACAGTTTATTTTGTTGATTATGGGCAAAACAATCAAAAGAAATTTTTGGAAGGAATAATTCCTTTAAAAACAGAAACAAACAAAAATTATGAAGTGTTGATTTCTTTTTATGATGCAAACAGAGATAATTTTTTAAGAAAGAAAATTTCATTAAACAGGTCTTCCCCCCATACTGCTCAAAATTTTTTAGCCAAAGATTCTATTGGTAATATTATTTACAAGAGTTATTTAGCTTTAAATGAAAGAGTAATTGTCCAAAAAAGTATGGTCAATTCTAGTGAAGAGATTACTTTAAAATATTTTTTTGTAAACCAACCCATTGCTAAACCCCCATTTTCAGAAACTGAAAAAGTAGAAAATGTTGTACTAAATCCTGATTCAACATCAAGTTTTTTATTCGATTCGTTAAATACCGTTTCATTTGAAATTCCTGCAAAAGGGCTATATTTTTTGCAAACTAATAATGGTATAAATGAAGGTCCAACTTTTTTTAGTTTTCAAAATAACTTTCCAGAAATAAAGGATGTCGAAAACATGATTGAACCCATGCGTTACATTACTACCCGTGAAGAATACACCAATTTACTAGAAGCAGAGGATAAAAAATATGCTATGGATGAGTTTTGGTTAACCACAGCCGGAGGAGCAGAACGGGCAAGAACATTAATCAAAGAATATTTTAACAGGGTGGAACTTGCAAATGTGTATTTTACCAGTTATTTAGAAGGTTGGAAATCCGACCGTGGATTGATTTATATCATTTATGGTCCACCAAACGTGGTGTATAAAAATAAAGAGTATGAAAACTGGATTTATGGCGAGGAAAACAACATTACTTCTATGAATTTTGTGTTTTATAAAGTTAAAAATTACCTCACACATAATGATTATAGTTTGAGCCGTTCGTCTATTTATAAATCTACTTGGTACAGAGCGGTTGACACTTGGAGAAGTGGACGAATTTTTTAATAAAATTGACACGAATTACACCAATTTATGTAATAATTAATTGCAATAGTTGGTTTAATTATTTTAGTGAAATTAGTGTCAAAACATTGTGTTTTTAATGGGAATAACACCTAATTTTGCCGCATGAAAGAAAAAGAAAATATCATTTTTGGAATCCATCCAATTATTGAAGCTATAAAATCGGGTAAAGAAATTGATAAAATATACATTCAACAAGACATTCAAGGACAAGGATTAACTGAATTAAGAAATGTAATTAAAAAATCGAAAGTTCCTTTTTCTCATGTTCCAGTTCAACGTTTAAACAAATACACACAAGGCAATCATCAAGGTGTTATTGGGTTTGTTTCTCCAATTACTACTCAAGATATTGAAGCTGTTGTTATTCAATTGTTTGAGCAAGGAAAAGTTCCGTTAATCTTAATTTTAGATAGAGTAACCGATGTGCGTAATTTTGGTGCAATTACACGAACTGCCGAATGTTTAGGTGTTCATGCTGTTGTAATTCCCAAAAGAGAATCAGCACAAATCAACGAAGATGCTATCAAAACATCATCAGGAGCAATTTACCGAATTCCAATTTGCAAAGTAGATAATCTAACCGATACGGTTTTTATGCTTAAAGACAGTGGTATAAATGTGGTGGCTTGTACCGAAAAAACAGACCAATTGATTTCTGCTGTAGATTTTACTCAACCAACTGCAATTATTATGGGTAGTGAAGAAACAGGTATTGCTAACCAGTTACTAAAAAATAGCAACGATTTGGGCAAAATACCAATGATAGGAGAAATAGCTTCGTTAAATGTTTCGGTAGCAGCAGGTATGGTAATGTACGAAGTGGTTAAACAACGTTTAAATGGATAAGGTTCTTTTTTTAGTTTTTAACACATCAGCGTAAGATTTCTTTTGAATTTTAGTATCAATCCAAGTCATGAAATCAAAGTATCTGTTTGCAGCATTTTCATAATGGTCTTCCATTACATGAATCAAATCTGCTTTAAACTGAGCAAACAACTTTATGGAATCATCAGGACTTTTAGCTCTAACCAATTTTTTGATGTGTTTTAAAAATACACTTTCAAACTGATAGTTACGTTGGCTTTTTGCAACAAAACGTTTTGTTGATTTTATGGTGTATTCCAGCAAATCATAGTTGCCTAATTCGTAATGGATAATCAGGTTTACCAATCTCGCAAAAGTAAATACATCCTGGCGAAGAATAGGCTCATTGCTATTCAATACCATATTATTGTATTTTAATGCCAACTTATATTCTCCGGCACCAAAATAAACCCTAGAGATGTTGTAATATAATAGTAACACACTTTCATTACTCAATTTACCATCATACTTTTCAATTCCTTGTATAGTTGCTGGTATAACCTCATCAATCGCTTTTTTGTATTCTCCTGAATAACAATAAGCCAACAATTCTGCATTGTTAGGTAAAGAAAACAAGTTTAACTGAATATCAATACTTTCGAACCCCGGTTGTTCAGTTAATGCTTTAATTTTTTCAACGTACAGTAAACAGTTGTCAACATCATTGTTATTCAAGTAGGCGTACATTGTACTATTTAACGCTTTAATATATCTTTTTGGAAGTTCCTTCATGATAAAAGAATTAGACTCCATTATTCTGATTACTTTTTGCAAGTGTTCAAATGCCGAGTTGTAATCGCCATTTGCAATAAGACACATGGCTTTAATAGAAAAACAAGCAGTTGCAGCTTTTAAAGTTTGTGCTGTATTTTTACCAGTAATTAAAGGATGGCTAGATATTTTTTTAACCAATTCGGCTTCTTCAGGGTTTCTGGTGTACCCTCCTTTTCGCATTACTGAATTAATTTGAGAATAAAGCATTTGATATTCTGCAATGTTCCTTAGTTTTTCTATACAATCCGTTTCTTCGTCAACTAGCTTGTTCAAATCTGCTTCAAAAACACCTCGTTGGTAACCCTCTTCTACTAATTTCTTATCCCAATTAATTAAATCTAATAAAAAATAATATTTTTCAAAATTGTAAGCAATGGTTTTTGCTTTCGCTATATATTTCGAACACTCTTTGTAAAGAGCTTTGTTGTATAGCAATTCAATATTTCGAAGGTGTTCCTGAAGAACAGCTGCAGCAGAATTATCGGAATAAAATCCTCTTAGGCTTTTAAGAATAAGGTTGTATAAATGGTTTTTTTCGGAAGGTAAATGTTTAATGAAAGTTGCTGATTTGAATTGCTCTTTTATTGCATCTTCATCGTATTCACTTTGTAATTCAATGGCTTCAAACAGTTTTAAATAATTTTTTTCTCCAGATTGTAAAGATGAAGATAGCTTGAAATATCGCTTTTCAGACTTAGTTAACGACTTAATCAGTTGAAATAGTTCTGTAGATGGTTTCATAGCAATTCAATACTAAAAATACAAATTAAGATATAAATTTAATAAAATTATTTTAAATAATGGTGATAAAAGTATTAATAGGATTTCAATATACCACTAAAAAGGTAGCTTGATTTAGGGAACGGTCGTTTTTTTCAATTAAAGGTACTGAAAACGTGTTTTGAAAAAATAATTTTATTTTTTGTCCAAATAACCTTCAATGGCTTGATAAATAACCATCAATTCCACTTCCTTTATACAGTAAGGTGGTAAAATATACAATACGTTCCCTAAAGGACGAAGTAAGATGTTTTTATCTAAAAAGAATTGGTAGAGTCTGTCTCGAAGATGATTAAAGTATGACGAATTTTCTTCGGTTTTAAATTCCAAAGCCAGTATAGTTCCGGTTTGTCGAACTTCTTTTAATTTGGGGTTGGATGCTATTTTTGATTTGAAAACTTGGTGAGATTTTACAATCATTTCAATTTGCTTCCAAGCAGTTGGTTTTTCCATTAAATCTAAACTTGCACAAGCAGCTGCACACGCTAAAGGATTACCTGTAAATGAATGCCCATGAAAAAAAGTTTTGCTGTGGTCGTTCGATAAAAAAGCGTTGTAAATTTCTTGGGTACAAACCGTTAAACCCAAAGACATGGCTCCTCCTGTTAATCCTTTCGATAGACAAACCAAATCGGGTTTAGTGTTGATGTAATCGGTTGCAAACCATTTACCTGTTCGCCCAAAACCAGTCATTACTTCATCGGCAATGGTTAACACCTGATTTTTTTTGCAAAGTTTTACCAGTTTTTCTAAAATTTCTGGGGCATACATCACCATTCCTGCAGAACCTTGTACTAGTGGCTCAAAAATAAAAGCAGCTACATCTTTTTTCTCTACTAAATTTTTAAGTTGAAGAAGTGTTTTTTCTTCCCTTCCTTTTGTAGGTACATCAATAAATTCTACATCAAACAAAAATGAGTCAAAGGGCTGGTTAAATCCATTTCTACCACCCACACTCATTGCTCCAAAGGTATCGCCATGATAAGCATCTTTAAAAGCTATAATTTTTGTCTTTGCTTGGTTTTGGTTGTGCCAATACTGAAAAGCCATTTTTAGTGCTACTTCAACAGCAGTGCTGCCGTTGTCGGAGAAAAAAACTTTGTCTAAATAGGGGAGTTTTCCTAAAATTCGTTCAGCCAACTCAATGGCTTTTGGATGAGTAAAACCGGCAAAAATAACGTGTTCTAAGGTGTTGAATTGTTCAGTAACTGCCTTTGCTAAGTATGGATGCGAATGTCCGTGCAGGTTAGTCCACCACGACGAAACAGCATCCATAATTTTTCTACCATCTTCGGTAAAAAGGTAAAATCCTTCGGCTTTTACAATAGGCAAAATATTCTGTGCATTTTTCATTTGGGTAAACGGATGCCAAATGTATTGTCGGTCTTTTTCTTGTAAACTCATGGTTGGTAAAATTAATTCTTTTTAACAATCAATATTTTCCTATCAATTATAATAATCTTGATTAATGGTTAATTTTGCAATACAAAAACAAACGCATGACCAATCCTTTTATAGCAGATTTAAAAAACCAATACAAAAATGGTTCAGCATTAATCAAATTAATTTTTATTAATGTAGCGGTGTTTTTAGTAGTAAATGTTATTGGTTTACTGTTGTATTTTTTTAATGTTGAAAATGGTATCGGTCAAGTAATCAATTGGCTGGCGTTACCTTCTGATGTTACCAAATTGCTGTATCAACCTTGGACAATATTTACTTACATGTTTTTGCACGAAGAGATTTTTCATTTGCTGTTTAATATGTTAGTGTTGTATTTTGGCGGACAAATTTTTCTTCAATTTTTAAACAATAAAAAATTAGTTTCTACTTATTTGTTGGGCGGATTTTCGGGTGGTTTATTGTATGTGTTACTATTTAATGTACTTCCGGTTTTTGAACAAATTTCTCCGTTATCGGTTGCTTTAGGAGCTTCGGCATCGGTAATGGCAGTGTTAATTGCTGCTGCCACGTATGTGCCAAATTTTGTAGTTCGTTTAATCTTTTTAGGAAACGTTAAACTAAAATACATTGCGTTGGTTTATGTGGTGTTGGATATGATAAGTATTCCCAAAGGAAATGCTGGTGGACACATTGCTCATTTGGGCGGTGCATTGTTCGGTTTCATTTATATTTTGCAATTGCAACGAGGCAACGATTTTACAGCAGGGTTTAATCGTTTTTTAGATAAACTAAAAAATCTATTTTCGTTTAAACGCAGCATGAAAGTGGTATATAAATCACCAAAATCGAGAGATGACGTGGCGTTTAATGCTCAGAAAAAAGCCAATCAACAAAAAATTGATGCCATTTTAGATAAAATTGCCAAGTCTGGTTACGATAGTTTAACTGGTGAGGAAAAGGCTATTTTGTTTGATGCAAGTAAAAAATAGTGGTGTGTGATGGGTTGTGAGTGTTGAGAATACCCATCACGCATCACCCAAAACTCATCACCTCTTTATCATTCTACCAATCTCCATCATCTCATCACGCAAACGGGCAGCTTCCATAAAATCTTCCGATTTTGCAGCTTTTTTCATTCTGTTTTGGGTTTCTTCCAACAGTTTTTGGAGTTGGTCTTTGTTCATGTATTGAACAATAGGGTCGGCAGCAATGCTAGGGTGGGTATCAATGTTGTTGTAATCATATATATCGTCTAACACCTTGGTTTGACCTAAAATTTCGTTTTTAGATTTATTCAAAGCCATCGGAATTAAATTGTGGTCGAGGTTGTATTTGATTTGTTTTTCACGTTTTCGGTCAGTTCCATCAATGGTTTTTTGCATCGATTTGGTAATCTTATCGGCGTACATAATTACTTTTCCTTCAATGTGCCTAGCAGCTCTTCCAGCAGTTTGTGTAAGCGAACGTTCCGAGCGTAAAAAACCTTCTTTATCGGCATCTAAAATAGCAACTAACGACACTTCGGGTAAATCTAAACCTTCTCTTAAAAGATTTACACCAATCAACACATCAAACAAACCCAAACGTAAATCTCGTAGAATTTCAACTCGTTCTAGAGTTTCTACTTCGGAATGTATATAGCGACAACGAATACCGTTGTTATCAAAATATTTGTCCAACTCTTCCGCCATTCGTTTGGTTAAGGTGGTAACTAAAACTCGTTCATCTTTTTCGGCTCGTACGGTAATTTCCTCCATTAAATCATCAATTTGATTTAAACTTGGGCGAACCTCGATAATAGGTTCCAACAATCCCGTTGGACGAACCACTTGTTCTACCACAATACCTTCACTTTCGTTTAATTCAAAATCGGCAGGAGTAGCACTTACGTATATCACTTGATTTAAAATAGCGTGAAATTCTTCAAATTTTAACGGTCGGTTGTCCATGGCTGATGGCAAACGGAAACCATATTCTACCAAATTTTGTTTACGAGAACGGTCGCCACCGTACATGGCACCAATTTGCGAAACGGTAACGTGGCTTTCGTCAATTACCATCAAAAAATCTTTCGGAAAATAATCCAACAAACAGAACGGACGAGAACCTGGAGCACGTTTATCAAAATATCTCGAATAGTTTTCGATGCCTGAGCAGTAGCCCAATTCACGCATCATTTCCATGTCGTAAGTTACTCGGTCTTCCAATCGTTTGGCTTCTAAATGTTTACCAATTTCTTTGTAATATTCCACTTGTTTACCAAGGTCGATTTGAATTTCATGAATGGCATCAAACATCGATTCTTTGGTGGTATTAAAAATATTTGCAGGATAAATATTCAGGTGATTAAACCCTTCTATTTTACTTCCATCAATGGGGTTGAACGATTCGATTTCTTCAATTTCATCACCAAAAAAATAAATTCGGTAAGCAATTTCAGCATAAGCGGGATAAACATCTACCGTATCACCTTTTACCCTGAAATTACCACGCTGAAAATCGTTTTCAGTTCTGGAATATAAACTTTGAACCAATTGCAATAAAAAGGTGTTTCGAGGAATCACATCGCCCACTTTAATTTGCACAATATTTTTTTGAAAATCAGCAGGGTTACCAATACCATAAATACACGAAACAGAAGCTACTACAATTACATCTTGTCTACCCGATAAAAGTGAAGTAGTGGTGCTTAAACGCAATTTTTCAATTTCTTCGTTAACCGACATATCTTTTTCAATGTAGGTGTCGGTAACAGGCAAATAGGCTTCGGGTTGGTAATAATCGTAATACGACACAAAATACTCTACCGCATTGTTTGGAAAAAACTGTTTGAACTCACCATACAACTGAGCAGCAAGGGTTTTGTTGTGACTTAAAATTAATGTTGGTCGTTGAACCTGTTCAATAACATTGGCAATGGTAAATGTTTTTCCGGAACCAGTTACACCCAACAAAGTTTGGGCTTTTGAACCATTGTTCAACCCTTCAACCAATTGTTGAATAGCTTCGGGTTGGTCGCCAGTAGGTTTAAAATCGGATATGAGTTCAAATGCCATGCGGCAAAATTAAGCAAATAAGACAAAAGACATGAAGATGGAATTCCTAATAAAAAGTGGACAAAATTTAGTTAACACTTAAGCTGCATTTTTTTTGATTGCGTTAAGAAATTTATTTCATTTCTTAAGTTTATTTTCTTTCTTTACTTTTGACCGCTCAAGTTACTTGTTCATGTTAGAAGAACATTTTTCTTTGAGAAATAGTTGACTATTTAAATTAATTATACTTTACACAAAACATTTAAGATGGAAATAATTAAAATGCTTTTTGATTTTATACTTCACATTGATAAACATTTAGCAGATATTTTTACTAATTATCAAGAATTAAGCTACGGTATTTTATTCCTTATTATTTTTGTTGAAACCGGATTGGTTATCATGCCATTGTTACCTGGGGATTCATTGTTATTTGCAACAGGAGCTTTAATTGCTTCAACAGGCACATTAAATATTTATATTATTATTCCATTATTGATAGCTGCAGCGATATTAGGTGATAATTCCAATTATTTTATTGGAAAATACATTGGAGATAGAGTAATCAAAATAAAGTGGATTTCAAAAATTGTAAAACCTGAATACATAACACGAACAGAAAAATATTTTGAAAAATATGGTTCCAGGACTGTTATTATGGCTCGTTTCATTCCTATTGTTCGAACAATAACTCCTTTTGTAGCTGGTGTTGGCGAAATGAAATATTTCACTTTTCTAACCTATAGTATTTTTGGAGCAATACTATGGATTACAAGCCTAACTTGTTTAGGTTACTTTTTTGGAAACCTTGATATTGTTAAAAATAACTTTGAAATAGTGGTTTTGGCAATCATTGGCATTTCAATACTACCTATGATTTTTCAAATGATAAAATCGATGCTTAAAAAAAGTAATTAGAAACCAAATTTAAGCTTCAAAAGTTTCGTAATAAGCAGTAATTCCACCTTCTAACGAATAAAGTTGTTGGTTATTAATTTTTCGTTTTAAAACGATAATTAACGCCTGTGATTTTAATCCTTCATTACAATAAAACACAATAGGTTTTGAAGGATTTAGTTTTCTTATATTTTTTAGAACATCATCCATTGGGATGTTAATTCCACCAATGTTAAATTCATCAAATTCATATTTTTCCCGTAGGTCAATAAGTTGAAAATCATCGCCATTTTCAATTTTATTTTTCAGTTCCAGAGCCGAAATTCGCATTGTAGTTAACTATTTAAATTCAGCAATAATTTCATGTGGCAGACTGTCGAAGAAGGTGTCGCCTCTTAAACCTAATCGTAAACATTCTAAAGGAATAACTTCATTTGGAGCAATGTTTCCTAAATTTACACTAGACCCAAATTGTTTGATAAACCATACTTGTTGAGATTTTATTGGAGCTTCCCAGAGTATATTTTCGAGTTTAACATTATTAATGATTTTATTAACCAACGAAACATGAGCAGTACCGTTTGGTCTGTAGATACCAACGGTGCCACTTTCTCTAGCTTCAGCAATCACTTTCCAAGAGCCAGCTTCTAATTCATTTTGCATCATTTTTATCCATTTCGAAGGACTGATTAAAATACCGGCCTCTTTAGAACCAACTTCTGATAAAACAGTAAAATCTTTCGCAAGATTAACAATGTATTCGCATTTTTTATCGTGAGGAATAGCAATAGAGCCATCAGAAACTTCGCAAGTATTTAGTTGAAGTTTGTCCAATAATTTTCTGTAATCATCAAACATACCTCTTACAATAAAAGCTTCAAAAAGAGTTCCTCCTAAATAAACCTTCAAACCAGCATCTTTATAAGTGGCAATTTTCTTTTCAATATCTTTAGTAACATACGAAGTTCCAAAACCAAGTTTAACTAAATCGGTTAAGTGAGCCGAAGAATGAACAAAATTTTCAGCCTCTCTCCAGCTTAAACCTTTGTCCATCATCATGGTTAATCCTGTTTCACGAGGTTGTGCTTCCCTTTTAGGGATAAATGGCAATTCAAAATTCATTTTATTTTTTATAATTTTCTATAGTTTGTAGAATGGCTGGAAAAGAAATAGATTCGGGAAAATATTCTATAAAATCAGTTACTAATTCGGGCTGATTAATTAAAGCTATTGATAACTTATCATTTGCATCTCCTGCTTTTCCGTTTTTTAATAAAAGAGCTGCAAGTCTGATAATTAATTGGTTGTTTACAGGTTGTTTTATAATAGCCTCAGAAAGATATTCGATAGCTACCTCTATTCCATCTTTGTTTAAGTATGCTTCAGAAATATCTAAACAAATTTCTTCATTATCCTCATCAAGTTCAACAACTTTATTAAAAGCATCAATAGCTTCTTCGTATTTGGTTAAGTTGGCAAGAATGTCACCATAAATGTACCAGAATTCTGAATTTTCTTTTTCTAAATCAATGGCTTTTTGTATGTAAAAGGCAGCTACATGATTCTTTTTTTGATACTCACTCACTACTGCAATTCCAGCGTAAGCATCAGCATAGTATGGATCTAAATTGATGGCTTTGTAATAATAAATTTCCGCATTGGTATAATCTTCAAGCTTCTCATAACATTCACCAATGTAGTAAAAAGCACTTGAATCTGGTTCGTCATAACTATTCGATTCTTTAAAAACCTCTATAGCTTCTTCATATTTTTCAAGCATTGCCAAAGAATTAGCTTTATTAAAATATGCCGATGAAAAATCTTCTTTTATTGCAATGGCGTAATCGTAGGCATCTATTGCTTTTTCGTAAAGTTCGGCTTTGTTATAGGCTATACCTAAGCTAAACCAAGCCAAGTAACTGTATGGATGTTCATCAATAAAACTGTTAAAAAATTGAATGGAACTTTCCGAGTCGTTTTTTAAATTGTAGCAAAACGATATTTCATAAATAAGTGTTTCGTTTTCGGGATTTTCCAGCAATAAATTTTTAAGAATTGTTAATGCTTTATCATATTGAGATAGATTCTCGTATTCAAAAGCAATGCTAAAATAAATATTCGATTTTTCGTTTTTATCATCAATCAATTTAACCGCCTTGTAATAATTTTCAATCGCTTTTTGATGTTGTCTAATTTGACTATAAATATTTGCTTTGGTTAAAAATAATTCATGATTAAATGGCTCCATGTTTTCGAGAGCATTTAAAATATCTAAACCTTTGTTGGGTTGGTGATTTTCAATTAAATACTGAGCCTGTTTTATTTTTAGTTCGGTGGAATTAGGGTGCTGATACAAAGCAAAATCAATGGCTTTTTTTGCTTTTTCCAGTTCGCTTTTTTCGAGGTAATAATCAATTAAATCTTCTAATTCTTCAACATCAAAAAAATAACTTTCATTAGTTTCGAGCATTTGCTCAAATCGGTTAGATAATTCTAAATCATCACTACCTTCGCTGTATGGGTCAAAATCTTCGTCCATAAATTTTGTCTGATATGTAAAATTAACCCTTTCCTTAATCTAAATCTCTTTTTAGTTTTTTATTTTCAACAATTAGTTAACAATTTTTTAGCAGCATGTGGTTAGTGGCTGGTTACTAGTTTCTGGTATTTCAACTTTTTAGCATAACTTTACCGACAAATAAAAAATAAAAAAAGTGACGCTAATTAAATCTATTTCAGGAATAAGAGGAACCATAGGTGGATTGCCTAACGACGGATTAACACCTCTTGATATTGTTAAGTTTGTTTCAGCTTTCGGCACATGGATTTTGAAACGAAATAACAACAAAAAGTGTAAAATAGTTATTGGGCGTGATGCTCGTATTTCGGGCGAAATGGTGCAACACATTGTTGTTGGAACCTTGCAAGGATTAGGAATTGATGTGGTTGATTTAGATTTTTCGACCACCCCAACTGTTGAGGTGGCAGTCCCAATGGAAAATGCTCAGGCTGGAATTATTTTAACGGCAAGTCACAATCCAAAACAATGGAATGCATTAAAATTGTTGAATGAAAAAGGGGAATTTATTTCTGGAATAGAGGGTGAAGAGGTTCTTTCATTAGCAGAGAATAGTTCTTTTTCTTATGCCGATGTTGATGATTTAGGTAATTATAAAAAAGACAATACTTATTTGCAAAAACACATTGATGCAGTTTTGAAATTACCTTTAGTTGACGTGAATTTGATAAAAAACAAAAACTTTAAAGTTGCTATTGATTGCGTAAATTCTACAGGTGGAATTTTTATACCTGCACTACTCAAAGCTTTAGGAGTTACTAATATCCTTGAGTTGTACTGCGAACCCAATGGTATTTTTCCTCACAATCCTGAGCCTTTACCCGAAAATTTAACCGAAATATCGAAACAAATAAAAATTCAAAAAGCCGATGTCGGTTTTGTAGTTGACCCCGACGTAGATAGATTAGCCATTGTTTGTGAAAACGGTGAAATGTTTGGTGAAGAATATACGTTAGTTGCAATATCGGATTATGTAGTTAAAAATACTCCAGGAAATACGGTTTCCAACTTATCTTCAACAAGAGCGTTAAGAGATGTAACCCAACGAAACGGGAACGAATATTTTGCTTCGGCAGTTGGAGAAGTTAATGTAGTGGAAATGATGAAATCGAAACAAGCCATAATAGGAGGAGAGGGCAATGGCGGAATTATTTATCCTGAATTGCATTATGGTAGAGATGCTTTGGTTGGAATTGCATTGTTTTTAACTCATTTGGCTAAATCAAGATTGAGTTGTTCTGATTTGAGAGCTTCTTATCCAAGTTATTTTATTTCGAAAAATAAAATTGAATTAACCCCAAAAATCAATGTGGATGAGATTTTAAAGAAGATGGAGTTGAAATATAAAAACGAAAAGGTAAATAATATTGACGGAGTTAAAATTGATTTTCCAACAGAGTGGGTACACTTACGAAAATCGAATACCGAACCTATTATTCGAATTTATGCCGAAAGCTCAAGCATGCAATCTGCTGATGCTTTGGCAAACAAAATTATTAATGATATTAAAGAGTTGATTTAATTTGAAGATTTGAAAATATAACAATTTGAAAATTAAAAATCATTCCTTAACCACCTAACCATATAAACCCCTAACCTTCTAATTTTAAACTTTGAAAAAAAAAATATACCTCGATAACGCAGCAACAACACCTCTTGATTCAGAAGTCATTGAAGTGATGGTTAGTTTAATGAAAAATACGTTTGGCAATCCTTCTTCTGTTCATGCTGTTGGGCGACAAGCTCGTGTAGTTATTGAAGAAGCCCGAAAAAAAGTGGCTTCTTACATCAATGCAGCTCCTGCCGAAATATTTTTTACTGCTGGGGGCACAGAAGCAAATAATATGGTTTTACGAAGTGCCGTACAAGATTTAGGAGTAAATCATATCATCGCTTCGCCTATTGAACACCATGCTGTTTTAGAAACCGCAGAAACCATTGAACATCAAAAAAATATTCAGTTAAGTTTGGTTAAACTCGATGAATATGGTTCAGTCGATTTAAAAAATTTAGAAGAACTTTTATCCGCAAATCAAGGTAAAAAAATATTGGTATCGTTAATGCACGGTAATAACGAAATTGGTAACATTTTACCCTTAAAAAAAGTAGTTGAACTTTGTAAAAAATATGGAGTTTTATTTCATTCCGATACGGTTCAAACCATGGGGCATTACGAGTTTGATGTGCGTGCTTTAAACATTGATTTTTTAACTTGTTCGGCTCATAAATTTCATGGGCCAAAAGGGATTGGTTTTCTATTTGTGAACCAAAATATCCAATTAAAACCAATTATTACTGGTGGTGGACAAGAACGAAACATGCGTGCTGGAACAGAAAATATTTATGGAATTTCGGGATTAGCTAAAGCGATGGAAATTGCTTATGCAAATTTAAAAGAACATCAGAGTTACATACAAGGCTTAAAAACGTACATGATTGCACAATTGGAACAACATGTAAAAGGAGTAACCTTTAACGGAAATCCAAAAGGAGAAAGTTTATATACGGTGTTGAATGTGAATTTTCCAAACAGTGAAATGGACGAAATGTTGTTGTTTAATTTTGATATTGAAGGAGTTTGTGTTTCGGGTGGCAGTGCTTGTGCATCTGGAAGTAGTGTAGGTTCGCATGTGTTAGAGGCAATTAATTCGGATAAAACAAAACCTGCTATACGTTTTTCGTTTAGTAAATACAATACAAAAGAGGAAATTGATTTTACAATTGACCTAATAAAAAATTGGTTTAAACAAAGGTAATGAAAATAACATTTTTAGGTACAGGAACATCTCAGGGAATACCAGTTATTGCTTGTAATTGCGAGGTGTGTTTATCAGAAAATGAAAAAGATAAACGATTACGAGTTTCCGTTTTAATTGAACACCTAGGAAAAACTATTGTTATAGATTCGGGGCCAGATTTTCGGCAACAAATGCTTCGAGCAAATGTACAACAGTTAGATGCTGTTGTTTTTACACACGAGCATAAAGACCACATTGCAGGATTAGACGATGTTCGTGCCTATAATTTTAAGCAAGAAATGGCTATGGATATTTATGGAACTATTTCATTGCAAAATGCTTTAAAACGAGAATTTCATTATGCTTTTGATGAATTCAAATACCCAGGAGTGCCTGAATTAAAATTACACACCGTAACTGATGAGGTTTTTAATGTTGCAGGAATTCCGTTTTTACCCATCAATGTGTTGCATTATAAAATGCATGTGAAGGCTTATCGAATAGTAAATTTCACCTACATTACCGATTCCAATAAAATAGATTATAATGAGTTGTAAAAAATGAAAGGATCTTAGA
>CAYJMI010000078.1:0-16981 GCA_964371285.1 uncultured Vicingus sp.
CATAAGAAACATGATGGTTATGGGTCAGGATACAGTAATGTTCCCTTGGTAGTTTAATTATAGAATTTCTTTTTTGTTTTTGTTAATATTTAGAACCCCTTTAGACAATAAGTTTAGAGGGGTTTTGAGTATTACAAAAAAAAGATATGTGTTAATTTTATGTTTAAACAAGCATATAATATCCAATAAAATTATTTTTAGCGAATAAAAGGAATTTCCAAAACTGTTTTATTATCTACAAAATCAGTTACTTCTAATTTAAAGATGTGATTACCGTTTGGTAAATTATCAAATTGGTGGGTAAGTTTTGCAGTTTTTCCATCATAATCCATCAATATCCATTTTCCATCAATTTCACCTCGATAAGTTTTAATACCACTTAAGTTGTCGGACATGGTGCAGATGATAGATAAATTTCCAACCATATTTTTATTTGTGAAAATATTTATCGGATTTATGATAGGTGATACTGTATCAAGCATGATGGTAAAACCGCCTAAAATTTTTGATTTAGCCGTAAAGTAATTATTTCTCCATTCTCCACCTTTAGAAGAAATAGCACCATTTTGGTCTATGTTTACCACAACAACTTTTTTACGTTGTTCTTCAGTAATTCTACCAACTTTAATCGAAACTTCTATAAAATCATGAATAGGAGTATAACCATTATGGATTTGGTAAACTGGTGTCAACGAATTTTTTAAAGCTGATTTTTCTTGATATTGCAAATGTAAATCATTGTACAAAACACCTTTAGGGAAACTAACCATGATGTTGTGTTTGTCTAAAATATTATCATCGGTGTATTTTAAAATGGTGTCCACTTTTGCTCTAATTGTAGCAATATTTACAGCTTCTGGTTTTTTTCCTAAAATATTAAAAGATAACATGGCTGAATTTTTATTGAAATCGCTAACCAGATAATTTATAGGCTTGGTTTCGTTATTAGCTATAGTAATTGTTCCATTATTTTTTTGTTCCTTAAATATTGTTAAAGGGTTATTTGGTGCTACGCAACTTTTTTGAAATCGAGTTTTTTTACATAAATAAATATCATAATCAAGCATTGAGTTTAAAGCTCTGGAATGGTCGAAACTAAACTTTGATAATTCTGATTTATAAATCAACTCATTATTATCGAACAACATTACACTATACACTCCATTTTGATTTGATGCACCTGATTGTTGGTCATACGTATTTATACCAACACCAATTTGTCCGAAAGCTGTAATTATAGTGTTGTTGCTCAATTGATAATTTCCGTTGCTACCAATAACACTAAATTCTTGAGTTGTGTTTCTGTTGTTTACATAACTAGTGTCATTTAATGGAAAAATACTGATGCTTTTTATAACTGGTTTTACATCATCTTTAATATCAAAACCAAATAATAATGGATTTATAGCGTATTCAGAAACGGTTTCTCTAATTTCGAAATGTAAATGTGGACCACCCGAACTACCAGAGTTTCCAGAAAGTGCAATTACATCTCCTTTTTTCACTTTTAACAGCGTATCTGGAGGATAATAATCCATCTCAAAAATTTCATTAGCATATTGATAACGTTTTATTTCTTTTGCCAATTCGCCTTTAAATTGTTGCAAATGAGCATAAGCAGACGTGTATCCATTTGGATGAGTGATGTAAATAATTTTTCCATAACCAATGTGCATTATTTTTATACGGGAAACAAAACCATCGGCAATTGCATAAACTCTCTGTCCCTCAACACCTTGAGTTTTTATATCTAAACCCGAATGGAAATGGTTATTACGTAATTCCCCAAAATTTCCAGATAAAATTAATGGAATATCGAGTGGTGACCGAAAATAATCTTTTGGATATTGTTCTATGGTTTGTGAAAATCCAATAGAAATCAACAATTGAATAAGTAATAGAATTAAAAATTTAATCATTTATAGGGTTTAAAACAGTTTTAATAATAGTTGAATACAAAACTAGTTCCATGTTTGGATAGAAAACATTAATTTTAAAATTAATATTCACAAATGTTGTGTTAAAAATATTACATTTGTGGAGGTTGAATTTTTTTAATGATTTAACGATTTAGTAATGAAAGATTTGTCTGTTTTAGTAAGCCGTCTCAGAAAAAAAGCTGAGTTAATGATTGAAAAACATCAAGTGGTTACTGAAAAAAATAAACAACTTTTAAACGAAATTGTTCAATTAAACGAAAAATTAAATCAAAAAAATAAACAGTTTACGGAATTAGAAAACAAAATTAGTGTTCTGAAAATTTCGAAAAGTGTTGATAAAGAAAGTACCAAAGATGTGAAGTTGAAAATAAACGAAATGGTACGGGAGATAGATAAATGTATTGCTCAAATTAACAAATAGTTGAACCCTCTAATGGGAGATTTATCGATAAAAATAAAAATTGCAAACCGAGTTTACCCTTTAACAGTAAATGCTAAAGAGGAAGAAGGAGTTAGAAAAGTAGCAGATGAAATAAACAAATCAATTGCAGAATATGAAAAATTGTATACTGTAAAAGATTATCAAGATTTATTGGCTATGGTTGCATTAAAATTAGTATCGAGTAATTATCACATCCAACAAAAAGATGTTGAAGGTGATAGCCAAATAGAGGAAAGTTTAATGCAAATTGAACAACTGTTCGACAACTGTTTGTAACGTTCTTTAAAATAAAAAAAGCAATATTATCGCGAATTTTTTATTTATAGCCCACGGTTTAAACCGTGGGCTATAAATAAAAAAAATTCCCGTACAACACTTTGTTTGATAAACTAACACTTATTTAGTTGGAGCATAGCTCATAAACTATTGAAAACAGGCCCCTTGTAACCCCTTTTGGGTATTCACTTTTAGTGGACACGGGAAGTTTGAAGCAGTTTGGCGGTTCCAAACATTTTTTCTTGGGTTTATCCAAGCCAATTTTGTACGGGTTTTTTTATTCCCAGACCTAAGTAAGTTAAAGCGTTCAATTTCCATGAATAATTAATTTAAATAAATTAACAACATGGATGTATTAAGTATTGTAATCGGGCTAATTATTGGAGCAGCAATTGCAGCAGTAGTAGTTATCATCATCTATAAAAAAGGCATAGATTCAAAAAGCCAACGAATAATAGAAGATGCAAAAACAGAAGGAGAAGTTCAACGAAAAGAGAAACTTCTTCAAGCAAAAGAAAAATTTCTTCAACTAAAAGAAGAACACGAAAAAGTAATTACTGAACGTGAAAGGAAGATTAGCGATTTAGAAAATCGTGCAAAACAAAAAAATGATGCAGCTTCAAAACAAATTGAAGATGTAAAAAGAAAAGAGTTAGAGTTAGACAAAATCAAAGAAAACTTAACCCACCAGCTGGAAGCTACAGAAAAAAAGGAAGCAGAAGTTGAAAAATCTCACCGAAAACAAGTAGAACAATTACAGGTTATTTCAGGATTAAGTGCTGAAGATGCAAAAAATCAATTGATGGAAACGCTTAAAGCCGAGGCTAGAACAGGTGCTATGGCTCACATCAAAGACATCATGGACGAGGCAAAGATTAACGCCAACAAAGAAGCCCGTAAAATTGTTGTTCAAACCATTCAACGAGTTGCTACAGAACAAGCTGTTGAAAACGCAGTATCGATTTTTAATATTGAAAGCGACGAAATTAAAGGAAGGATTATTGGTCGTGAAGGTAGAAATATTAGAGCTTTAGAAGCTGCCACAGGTGTTGAAATTATTGTTGATGATACTCCCGAAGCAATCATTTTATCTTGTTTTGACCCAGTTAGAAGAGAAATAGCAAGGTTGTCACTTCACCAATTGGTTACTGATGGTAGAATTCACCCAGCAAGAATTGAAGAGGTGGTGAACAAAACCAAAAAACAATTGGAAGAGGAAATTATTGAAGTTGGAAAAAGAACTTGTATCGATTTAGGAATACATGGGTTACACCCTGAATTAATTAGAATGGTTGGACGTATGAAATATCGTTCTTCTTACGGCCAAAATCTATTACAACATTCGCGAGAAGTAGCTAACCTCTGTGCTACTATGGCATCGGAATTAGGTTTAAATGCTAAATTGGCTAAAAGAGCAGGTTTGTTACACGATATAGGAAAAGTTCCTGACGATGATCCAGAATTACCACACGCTATTTTGGGTATGAAAATAGCCGAAAAATACAACGAAAAACCAGATATCTGTAATGCAATTGGTGCTCACCACGACGAGATTGAAATGACAACCATTATTTCTCCTATTGTTCAAGTGTGCGATGCAATATCTGGTGCCAGACCTGGTGCAAGAAGAGAAATTATGGAATCGTATATCAAAAGGATAAAAGATTTAGAAACCATTGGAATGTCGTATCCTGGAGTTGAACAGGCGTATGCAATACAAGCAGGAAGAGAATTAAGAGTTATTGTTGAAAGCGGAAAAGTAACCGATGCTGAAGCCGATACTTTATCATTTGATTTGGCTCAAAAAATTCAAACAGAAATGACTTATCCTGGTCAGGTTAAAGTTACGGTGATTAGAGAAAAAAGAGCTGTAAATTACGCTAAGTAAGTTCAGAAATATTTAGTCAAAAAAGGGAAGCATTTGCTTCCCTTTTTTGTTATGAATAGGATTGATACCATTTAGTTTTCTTAGTCCCTTTATAGGCTATAATTAATCCATAATTATTTTTATTGTAAATCCAATCTCTATTGATTAGAGTTCGAACAATAAATCCCCACCAGAAAAATTGATGCATTCTTTTAAATTTAGTATTGAATTTTAGTTCTTTTAAAAAATTTAAAATCAATTCATAATCTGGTTTTCCATCTAATGTTCCACTTTCATCATACCTGCCTGCAATAATGGTTAATGAAATATTTTTTGCATTTTCCAATAAATTTTTTGCTCCAAGTAATGTGTTGTATTCAGCACCATTACAAGTTAGGTTGATGTGCGATATTTTTTCAATATTAAGGTTCAAGTCGTTGATAATATTATCGATGGTGTCAATATCAACAATTATTTCTTTTTCTTCATAGTTGGCAGATGTATCAATGGGAATATTATCTAACTGATTCCAACTGCTAATTTTGCCGAGTAATAAATTGGTTTGTCCTTTTTCTGAAAACGTACCTTTTTGAATTGTTGTAATGTTTAGTTTATTTTTGGTAATTATTTCGTTTGCAATTACATGATTTCTAGGATCTGGGTCAATTCCGATAACAGTTCCTTTGGGAGTAACTCGTTGGTACAATTCAAATAAATCAGAAGTTACCGCTGAGGTCATATCAAAACCTACTTGAATGGCAATTTCTCCTTGTTTAAGGTTTGGAAACTTTAAAATAGCATCAATTTTTGAGAAGTTTTTGAAAAAAATAAATTTGAGTTGTTTTATCATTCTTGTGATTTTATTCAAAAATAGAATTATTAAATCAAAATATTATAAAACTTATATTTGAAGAAAAAATAACATGCTTTTAAACAACATTATTATTGGGGCAGGTAGGGCTGGAACAACTTCATTGGTTGGATATTTAAAACAGCACCCTGATATTAATTTTTCTAGTATAAAAGAGGTTACTTTTTTTTCTGTTGCAGAACATTTTAAAAAGGGTGTTGAATATTTTCATTCTTTTTTTGAAAACAAAAAAGGATTGCTTAGCACATCGGATACCTATTTGTTGATGGATGCGACTGCTCCAGAGAGAATATTTAATTATAATCCAAATACAAAGCTGATTGTAATATTACGAGAGCCTGCTAAACGCTCTTTTTCTAATTACCAATATGCTGTTAGTAATGGATATTTATCAAATTCTATTTCCTTTATTGAAAGCCAAAAACTAGAAAAAAACCATATCCTAACCAAGGATGTTATTTTTCAAAACAATCATTGTAGTTTCTATGGTAGTTTGTATTATCATCATCTAAACAATTGGTTGAAATATTTTAAGAAAGAGCAATTGTTTATTTGCACAACTTCTCAGCTAAATCATGAGCCTAAAGAAACTCTAAATAAGTTATTTCAATTTTTGAATATATCAAGTTTTGAAGTGCAAGAACTTACTGCAAAAAATAAAGCATCGGGGGTTAAAAATAAAGGATTAAATAGTTTTTTAGTCGATAGAGAACATTGGTTAAGAAAGTTAGTTAGATTCCCACTACAGTTTAAACCTCTTCGAAATTTAATTTTTAAAACAAGTATAGTCGAAAAAATAAAGGAAGTAAATAGGACAGAACAAGAGTATGCTGAGATGAGCGAAGAAGAATTTTTTTTTTGTAGTAAGTATTTCGAAGAAGATTTGGCTATGCTGAAAAAAGAATTTGGAATTGTGTGGTAGAGACGGACGATTGTCCATCTATTTTTATTGAATTGAGACAGACAATCGTCCGTCGCTACAAAATATTACCATCTTTCATTACCAATTTTTGGTCTGCCATGTCTGCCAATTCTTCATTGTGGGTAACAATTATAAAGGTTTGATTAAACTCTTTTCGTAACTTAAAAAATAATTCGTGTAATTCTTTTGCTGATGCAGAATCCAAATTTCCAGAAGGTTCATCAGCTAAAATTACCGCAGGATTATTGATTAAAGCTCTACAGACAGCAACTCGTTGAGCTTCTCCGCCTGACAATTGTGAAGGTTTATGGTAAAGTCGGTCTTTTAAACCCAATGAAGTTAATAACTCTATTGCTCTTTTTTCGGCTTCAGCTTTTGGTGTTTTACGAATAAATGCAGGAATACAAACATTTTCAACCGCTGTAAACTCGGGCAATAAATGATGAAATTGAAAAACAAATCCAATATTTTTATTCCTAAAAAGCGACAAGTCTTTGTCTTTTAATTTAAAAACATCAACACCATTAATTTTTAATGCCCCTTCATTAGGTTTATCTAATGTTCCAATAATTTGTAGTAAAGTTGATTTTCCTGCACCCGAAGCTCCTACAATAGAAATAATCTTACCCATTTCAATCTTTAGGTTAACTCCTTTCAGAACTTCAATAGATTTATATGATTTATGTATATTTTTCAACTGAATCATAAAACAAAAATAAGCCTTTTAACTAAATATTTTCTAGTTGCTTAATTTCATCCATTATAGGCAAAACAATTTTAAAAATGGTTCCTTCGTTATCACTACTTTTAAGTTCAATATTTCCATTAAAAGATTTAACTCTTGTAATAATATTGTTGATACCAAGCCCTTTATCGCAATTAGCTATGTCAAACCCTTTTCCATTATCTTTTAAACTAAGTTTTAATTGATTTTTGTGAACCTCAAATGAGATTTGAATTTCAGTACAATCTGCATATTTAATAGCATTATTAATAAATTCTTGTACAATTCGATAAATAGAAATTTCGAGTTCTTTGTCTGAAAGTATAATTTGTGTGTCAAACAATGGTGTTATTTTAACATCATCGGTTGAAAAACTCTCGCAGAGTACAGTCAACGCTTTTTGAATCCCAAAATTTGAAAGCGACGGCGGTAACATTTCATAACAGATGGTTCGAAGCTGATTGATGGTGCTTTTTAAAGTATCAGATATATGGTTGACTTGCCCAATCAAATCATCATCAACTTTATCTTTCAAATCTTCAATGAAAAATTTTATACCTACTAACGATTGTCCAATACTATCGTGTAAATCTCTCGATATTCGAGCTCTTTCGCTATCTTGAGCACTAATAGTCGTTTTTAATAACAATCTATTGGTGTTTGCTCTTTTGGTAACATCTCGAATAATGGCTTGATAGCTTACTATTTCTCCATAACTATTGCATATTTTATTTGCAGAAATTAGGCATATTTTTTTAACTCCTTTTAGCGTAATTTTACATTCGTAATTATTAATAAACCCATTGGTATGAATAGTTTTAGCAATAAAATTCAATTCATTTTTATTGGTAATATAATTGGAAAAATAAGTTAAACTAATTTGGAGTTGAATGGTTTCGAATAAATTGATGGTTGCTTTGTTAAAATCAATAATTCGCCCTTTAGTATCAAACAAAATAATGGCATCACTACTTTCGGTAAATACTTTTTGATATTTATTGATGAGTTTATTGTTTTGCTCTCTTAATTGATAAACATGATAGGCATTTTCAATGGTTGATTTTAATTCAAATTCATCCCAAGGTTTATTTACATAACGATAAACTTGCCCTTTGTTAATGGCATCTTCAACTGCTTTAATATCAGAATAACCAGTTAAAAGAATTCGTATTGGATTGGGATAGATTTCTAATATGGACTCGAAGAATTCGACACCAGTCATATTTGGCATACGTTGATCAGCAATAACAACTTCTATTTGATGTTCGTTGAGTATTTCTCTGCCTTTTATTACATTTTCAGCTACAAAAACATCAAAAACTCTTCGGTATGACGACCTAAATGCAGCAAGGTTATCTTTTTCATCATCGATGTATAAAACTTTTATTTTTTCCATGATTAATTTTTTTGGTGTATGGGTAAACTAATGATAAATGTAGTGCCTTCGTTCCCGTCCGAACCGGCACGGGCGGAAATTTTAGAATTGACTTCAATTTTTCCGTGATGTGATTCAATAATTCGATATACAATAGATAACCCTAAACCAGTACCTTCACCAACATCTTTAGTGGTAAAAAATGGGTCAAAAATCTTTTCTAAAAATTCTTGCTTTATACCTATTCCATTATCGCTGATAACAATTTTTATTACGCCATTTTCCTCAAAAGTTTGCACCTCAATTTTTCCAACACTTTCTCTAAATTTATTGTTTCGAACAGCATAAATAGCATTGTTTAACAGGTTTAAAAACACTTGATTCAATTTTCCAGGATAACACTCAATTTTTGGAAGTTCGCCCAAATTTTTGTTGATTTCTATTCCAGCATATCCACTTCTTAAAAGCACTAAAGCTGAGTCGATACCTTCATTAATATTTGCTAATATCAAGTCACTTTCATCGACTCTCGAAAAATTTCGAAGGCTTTTTACAATTTCGGTGGTACGGTTTGCCCCGTTTTCAATACTACCAATAATTCCATCTAATTCAGTTTTAAGAAATTCGTAATCGAGTTGTTGTTTAAGGTTGGTTACTTCAATCAGTTTTGTTTTGAGGTTAGTAGATTCGTTTATTTCTTCGTATTTGTTAATAATTGATTTTAAATCTGTAATGTCTTGTCGTAATGGTGGAATATTTGACGAAACAAAATTAATAGGATTGTTTATTTCATGAGCAATTCCAGCAGTTAAAATACCTAAAGAAGCCATTTTTTCGGCATCAACCAATTGAGTTTGGGTTTCTTTTAAATGGTCTAACGTTTTGTTTAATTCTTGTGTTCGTTCGTTTACTTTTGTTTCAAGTGTTATGTTTTGTTCACGTACAAGTTGTTCTTCTTCTTCTCTAATAATATTTATTTTATCGGCTAGTGCTAAAGAAAGTAAAATACCCTCAATGGCAATACCAAAAGTCATGGTGTAGTTAGTAAAGGAGTTTGAAGGTAATATCCCAGCATTTTTTAACACAAATAAAATAACACCAATTAGAAATACTGACCAAGCCAAAAGAAAAAATTTAGCGTAACGTTCTCCTTTTAGTGCAATTTTTATAGCAATAAATAATGAAAAGAATGAGATGAGAAAACCTCCAAAATCCATTAATTTATAGCTAATTTGTTTAAATCCAACAACAACGGTTACTATGCCCAACATATACAAAATAGCTATTAAAATATAACCTTTATTAAGTGTTGGAACATGCATTTTAGTTTTTAAGAAAGTTTGAATAAATTTAATGGTAGCTAAACCCGCAATGGAGTTAAATAATATTAAAGAACTATTGGATAGCTCGGGGTAATTGGGGAAAATAAATCTAAAAGAGTACCCATTTAGAGCAGCTTGTGTAAGAGTAATAAAGAATATGTAAACGACATAATAAAGGTAACTAGAATCTTTAACGGTAAAATAAATAAACAAATTATACAACACTAAAACGAGCATGATTCCGTAGAACATTCCAAAAATCAAATCATGTTCTAATGTCGATTCAAACACCGCTTTTGGAGTGCCAATAAACAAAGGAACAACCAACTGTTCCCAACTTTTTACTCTAAGTATATATTCTTGAGTAGCTCCATTACTGATGTTGATGTCAAATAAAAAATACTGCAAATCGTAAGTTCGACTTGAAAAAGGGAGGTTGTCACCTAACGTTGATAGTTTATAAATACTATCATTGTTTATTTTATAAAGCTCAATTTCATCAATAATTGCATTGGTACAACCCAAAATTAAATTTTCGTAAATAGAAGTATTTTTTATGCTGAATTTAATCCAATAGGTAGAATTTGTTAAACCTAAATTAGGTGTGGTTTGTTCATTAATGGTAAAAGAATCAATCTTTACAACTTCTTGAACAGAAAGTTTATTGGTAACATCTTCATAAATGAATATTGGATTAATATGATGGATACGATCTTGGTTTTCGTTAAAAATAATGGATTGATTAGCTTTAACTTCTGAAAAAGAAAATGCAGTTACTAGTAAAAGCAATTTTAATAAAGAATTTATATATCTTTTTTTTAACATCTATCAATTAAATTGTAAAGCTGCAAATTCATCTGCAGAAATAGTTAAGTTATATTCAATTTCTATTGCTCCTTTTGGCCCATTTTCGGTTCTTTTTTGAATTGGATTCTCACGCAGACTAAAGATGTCGATTCTTTCGACTTCGTTAGCATTTCTTAATGTTTCAATATCATTTAAAACCAATACAGTAGCTATTAAATCAGGTTTTGGATAAGCAAACTCTCCTTTATTACCAATAGATTCTTCCACCGTAAAGCCTATTTTTTTAACCATGTTAATCGTCCATGGGGCACTTAACGTGTACAATGATTTTAAGTTGTATTTTTCAGCAATAAAAATACCAGCTTTAGCTACTCCTGTTCTTATCAGTATGGCACTAAGCCCATTTCCTGACATATCTTTAGTATTCCATAAACCACATAATTCGCCAGTTTTATATTCAAAAGTTGAATTGATGAGCTGATGAATGTTAGCATCCAATTCCGAAATAGCCGATTCTATAGGCAATTGAAAAGCTGTATTTTTAAGGTGCAATCTTGCTCCGCCAAATAAATGTTCTCCCGAACTAGATTCTACCATAACAATAAAAACATCGGGGTCGTAGAACCAATTTGTACTTGACGAGGTAACTTTTTTGATACCGTAACTGAGCAATACATTTTCATGTTCTTGAGCAAATCGCTGACAAGCTTCTAAATTGTTGATAGCTTTATAAATACGTATTTTTAATTCTATTGAGTTGCTCAAAACTTAGTTATTTTTAATGATTTCGTCAATATTAACAAAAAAACGACCTGAAATAATTAATTGATTTAGTAGAATTTTTCGACTTACATCACAAGTAATCGCTCCACCTAATGCTACAGAAGAAGCAAGTTGAGGCCAGGTAGTGATAGATTTTCCAACTTCAGCAAATGATGTTTTTAACCTTGGTGAAATGGTATCCAAACCAATAATAGAAGCAACAAAAGGCAGTTTTTCCTCATTGGTTTTTGCGTGATTAATAGTAGAAACATCTAAATGGTCAATTAATCCATGAAAAATAGGTCGTTTAGGTTCTAAATCAAAACGTTCAATGTCTATCATTCCGTTATCGTTGGTGTCCATTACCACAGGAATTCCAAACTCTTTAGCTTTTTGTCGGGCAAAAATTTTGGTGCTTAATCCATCACAAACTTCAATGCACACATCCATTTTTCTATTGTTTGGAAAAAAGAATTCGTTCATGTTTTCTTCGGTTAACCCTTCGTGTAAACAAGTTACTTTTAAAAAGGGGTCAATTTCTGCAATTTCACGAGCAACAACAACGGTTTTTTTAATGCCAAAATTTTGTACCCCAGTTTGAATTCGGTTCAAATTAGAAAGTTCAATGGTATCAAAATCGGCAATTATCAATTTGCCACAAATACGCTCCATGGCAATGGTCAATGCAATAGCTTTCCCAACAGAAAGACCAATAACACCAATGGTTTTAGTTGCTAAAATATTCTCTTCTTCGGGTGTTATTTTGTATTGGTTTCTGTTGGTACGCACTTCAATAAATTCATCCTCATCAAGCAAATGCACTACTTTGTTTAACCAAGGGTAATGAACCCAAACACCATACTTATTCAACTCAACACCATTCAAATGTTCTTCAATTTTTTGTTGAAATTGTTCTGGTGTAAATTTTAATTTTGGATGGCGGAGTTTTATCAATTCTTCTAACTGGCTTTGTATTTCGTTAAATACAACAATAGCCGAAGAATTGTTTAATAATCTAATAAAATTTTCTTCATCATTTTTGTTGGTTAAACAATAAAAAAATGGATTAAATAACTGATTTTCAATAGTATTTTTACGATTTAAAGCAGATGAAATTAACGAGTCAATCATTCTAAAATATTTTATATATTTGATATTGAAAGTTATTATTATTTTTTTAACTTTAATAAACTAGTTGCTACGCAACTTTACCTAATTTTTAATAAGTATTTATACTTATTAAAACTAAATTGTGTTACTTAAACAATAAAAAGATGGCTAAAATGGGCAGACCTCACAAAGATGTGGTTCAGGTTGATGAGGAAAAAAAAATTAACGTATTATATGTTGATGATGAAGTTGATAATTTAAAGGCTTTTAAAGCAATATTTAGAAGAGATTTTGAAGTGTTTACTGCCGAATCAGCTTTAGAAGGACAGAAAATCTTAGAAAACAAAAAAAACAATATTCAAATTGTATTGACCGATCAGCGAATGCCAGAAATTACAGGAGTTGAGTTCTTAGCTTCTTTGGTTAAAGATTTTCCTGAAATTATGCGGATTTTAGTAACGGGTTATGCCGATATAGCTACAGTTATTGATGCTATTAATAAAGGAGAGGTTTATCGTTATGTATCCAAACCTTGGGATAATGTGGAGTTGAAAAACCTTATTCTACAAGCTTTTGAAGTATATGATTTGCGTAAAAAAAATAAAAAATTGACCGATGATTTATTAAGAGTAAATGCTCAGATAGAATTTATGCTTCGACAAAAGTTAAGTTCCGAGTAAATATATTCAAACGTACCACGCTATAGCGTGGCACAACTAAAATGCTAACTATTTTCCGAAAAACTAATTGATTGCGGTATATTTATAAAATCAACTTTGAAATAACTTTCAAAAGAGTTACTTTTGGATTTCAAAAAAATAAAACAATCGTCTTATGAACATACATGAATATCAAGGGAAATCTTTACTAAAAAGATATGGAGTTGCTATACAAGAAGGTATAGTTGCAGATTCTCCAAAACAAGCTGTGGAAGCGGCTAAGGAATTGAACAAATTAACCGGTACTACGTGGTATGTAGTAAAGGCTCAAATTCATGCAGGTGGTAGAGGTAAAGGAGTTGTGACAGAGACAGGTTCTCATGGTGTTGTTTTAGCAAAAGGACTGGATAAAGTGGAAGACATTGCTAAAGGAATTTTGGGTGGACATTTAGTTACCGCTCAAACCAAAGGAAATGGAAAATTAGTAAGTAAAGTCTTGATTGCTCAAGATGTTTATTATCCCGGTGAAGCACAAACCGAAGAGTTTTACATGTCAGTTTTAATGAACCGTGAAACCGGAAGAAATATTATCATGTATTCTACTGAAGGTGGTATGGACATTGAGCATGTAGCTGAACATACTCCACATTTAATTTTTAAAGAAGAAATTGATCCAAAAATTGGATTACAAGGTTTTCAAACACGAAGAATTGCTTTTAACTTAGGATTATCGGGAGAGGCTTTTAAACAAATGACCAAATTTATTACATCGTTATATGCAGCTTACGAAGGTGTTGATGCTTCTATGTTTGAAATTAACCCGGTATTAAAAACATCTGACAATAAAATAATAGCTGTTGATGCTAAAGTTAACGTAGATGAAAGTGCATTATTCCGTCATAAAGACATTGCTGAAATGCACGACCCAACAGAGGAAGATCCAACAGAATTGGAAGCAAAAGAAGCCGGTTTAAACTTTGTGAAATTAGACGGTAACGTGGCTTGTATGGTAAATGGTGCCGGTTTAGCCATGGCAACCATGGATATTATTAAATTATCGGGTGGCTCTCCAGCCAACTTTTTAGATGTTGGAGGTACAGCAAATGCCGAAAGAGTTGAAAAAGCATTTCGTATGATTTTAAAAGACCCTAATGTTGAAGCTATTTTGGTAAATATTTTTGGTGGTATTGTTCGTTGCGACAGAGTTGCTCAAGGTGTTGTTGATGCCTATAAAAACATTGGTAATATTCCTGTTCCAATTATTGTACGTTTACAAGGAACCAATGCTATTGAAGCTAAAAAATTAATCGACGATTCAGGCTTAAAAGTGCTTTCTGCAGTATTGCTACAAGAAGCTGCTGATAAAGTAAAAGAAGTATTGGCTTAACATTAATGTTATCTCGGGCTTGACCCTAAATCTTCATAAAACAAAAAAATCCACACCACTTGTGGATTTTTTTTATTACCAAATTTTAACTTTAATCGATTCGTCACGATACATTTTATCACCTTCTTTTACCCCAAATGCTTCGTAAAAGGATGTTAAATTACTTACCACACCATTTATTCTGAATTTTGCAGGCGAATGAACATCTGTCATAATTTGATGAGCAAGGGCTTCATTTCTTCTGTTTACCATCCATGCAAAAGCATAACCCATAAAAAATCGTTGAGAAGGAGTTAATCCTCCAATTATTTCGTTGGTTTTATACATTTTAGTATTTTTAAATGCCTCAAACCCCATAGTAACCCCACCTAAATCAGCAATATTTTCGCCTTGAGTAGCATCGCCATTGATGTGTAAACTATCCAAAACAGTATATGCACTATATTGTTCCACAATCAGTTTGGTTTTTGCTTTAAATTTTTCTCGATCTTCTTTTGTCCACCAATCGTTTAAATTTCCGGTTTCATCATATTGGGTTCCCTCATCGTCAAACCCATGTGTAATTTCGTGACCAAATGTTGAGCCTCCAATAATACCATAAAGAAGGGCATCATCGGGCATTTTGCCTTCATAACCAGGTACAATAATGTTACAGGCAGGCACAACAATTTCATTAAAAGTTGGACTATAATATGCATTGTAAGTTTGAGGATACATTTCCCATTCATTTTTATCTACCGGTTTGCCGTATTTAGAAATCATTCGATTAAATTCCCATTCTTTAACATGAAGGATGTTTTCCAAATATTGATTGTTATTAATTTCAACTTTACTCATGTCTTTCCATTGGTCGGGGTAACCAACTTTCATGTTAATTTTTGCCAGTTTCGATAAGGCTTTAACTTTAGTTTTTTCACTCATCCAGTCTAATGCTTTGATGTGTTCTCCATAAACTGTCCTTATATTTTCACCAATTTCCAATAATTTTTCTTTGGTATTTTCAGGAAGGTATTCTTTTATATAAATCTGACCAATTAATTCGCCCAAAGCATCATTGGTTTGGTTTACAACTATTTCCCATCTAGGTTTTTGTTCGGTTACTCCAGAAAGAACAGTTTTAAAAAAGTGAAAATCTTCGTCAACAAACTCTTTTGATAAGTATGCTGCATTATCACTTATTAAGTTCCATTTGCAATAGTTTTTCCATTGCTCTATAGTGTATTTTTTTAAAATTGGACCTAAAGCTTTAAAAAAAATAGGTTGACCAATAATTACGGAATCCACAGAAGTTAAATTCCATTCCTGAATGTAATTTTGCCAAAAAATGCCAGCATACTTTTTATCTAAATCACTAAAACTTATTTTATTATAATTTTCATAAGGGTCACGTAATTCTTCCATTTTTTTACTCACCTGGGCTAAATCTGTTTCTATTTGCATGATGATTTTAGCGTTTTCAATAGAAACTTTTTCGTCAAACTTTAACAATTGAAACATGTGTTGAATGTGTTTAACATATTCTTTACGAATGTTCACCGTTCTTTCGTCTTCATTAAAATAATAATCACGCTGACCTAAACCTAAACCTCCTTGCCAAAAAAAGCAACTGTTTTGACTGCTGTTTTTATCGTCAGGTCCAATGTGAAAGCTAAATAAAGGTGACCCTCCAAGTTGGTGTAAATGTGCAATTTCTTTTGCAAAATCGACCGGGGATTTTATGTTGTCAATGGTACTTAACTCATTTTGTAAAGGAGATGTACCTAATTTCTCCAATTGAGTGGTGTCCATCCCACTTTTATAGAAATCGCCAATTTTTTGTTCGTTACTTCCTTTGGCAGCATTGGATTTGCTCGAAGCTAAACATATTTGTTTTATTGCCGCATTTACAGTATCGTCGATGGTTTTAAAAATACCATTTCCGTTATCACTTGCTTTTATTGGATATTGTTTAAACCAGCCGTTGTTGGCAAACATAAAAAAATCGTCAACTGCTTTAAATGTTGAATCGATATGTTCAATTAAAGGGTCAACTGCTGCAACGGTTTCTTTATTTTCGGTGGAAGTGCTACATGCAAAAATTATCATTGATAAAAGTGCTAAGGCAGGGAATTTTATGTTTTTCATAAGTGGGGTTTTTAATAAAAAAACGAAGATAAGTATATATCTTAAAATAGAGAAAGGAATTGGATTGTTTTAAGAGGCAGGGTGATGGCAGTTGGCTGAAGCCAAACGGAAATAAATATAAAATGATTAATAAATCCATTACAGTCAGATTTATCTGACTGATAAAAAATAAAACAAATTTTGGCTTTAGCCATATTAAAGTTATGATGGAATCTGTAGTTGCCATTACACACAATGGCTTGGCTTCAAACTATGGATAGAGTGGGGATTTTTTGTTTGTGGCAGCCCAAAGGCTTGTTTAATGTGAGTTTGATATGTGAAATACTGAAGTCACCCCTCAAAATACCCACAAGGGGTGGTTGAACACCGGTGTGGTTTGCTGCCGTGAGGTTA
>CAYJMI010000079.1:0-16974 GCA_964371285.1 uncultured Vicingus sp.
TAAGTGCAATGGGCGTTACACTTAATATGATGGTGTTATTTTCGCTGGTTTTAGCATTGGGTATGTTAGTTGATAATGGTATTGTTATTGTCGAAAATATTTATCGTTTTTTAAGCGAAGGTCACTCGTTAACCAAAGCAAGTATTTATGGTGTTGGAGAAGTTGCTTGGCCCATAATATCTTCAACAGCTACAACTTTGGCTGCATTTATTCCATTGGCATTGTGGCCAGGATTAATGGGAGAGTTTATGAAATATTTACCCATCACCTTGATTATTGTTTTAGGCTCATCATTGTTCGTAGCATTAATTATCAACCCTGTTTTTACTTCTGTTTTTATGAAATTGGATGAGAAACCAGCCAACAAAAAGAAAATCTTAATTATATCAATTACTTTATTAATTGTTGGGCTAATGTTTAGCATTTTTGCTTCCATGGGTTTTGGAAACTTAATTATTGCAGCTGGTTTAACCATTTTAGTGAGCACGTATTTTTTTAGCCCTGCTACAAAATATTTTCAAAACAATTTGTTACCAAAATTTGAGAATGCCTATAAGAATTTTTTAACAAAAGCATTGTCTAAAAATAATCCAAGAAAATTGTTGTTAGGCACATTTGCATTGTTAATCTTTTCATTTGTATTGTTGGCTGTGGCTACTCCAAAAGTTGGTTTTTTTCCTGAAAACATGCCTAAATACTTGAATATTTTTGTGGAACAACCTATTGGAACAGATATTGAATCGACTAATCGGGTTGCCATTGACATCGAAAATAAAGTAATGAAGTATTTCGATGAAGAAATTGAAGTACGAGGCGAAAAAATGAAACGGGGGTTTATTGTTGAATCTGTAATTGGTCAGGTTGGGCAAGGCACATCCGATCCCGCTCAAGGTGTTTCAATGGGAGATACCCCTGAAAAAGCGAGGATAACGGTTTCTTTTGTTCCGTTTAATGAGCGGAAAGGGATGAGTACCAATCAAATTATGAATGAGGTTAGAGATTTAACCAGAGAAGTTCCAGGTGCACAAATTACGGTGGACAAAGACCCAGCTGGTCCTCCAACTGGTAAAGCTATCAATATAGAAATATCGGGTGAAGATTACGAATTGTTAATTGATGATGCCGATAAAATGAAACAATTTATTAATAATCAGAATATTCCTGGTATTGAAGAGTTGAAATTAGACATACAAACGGGTAAACCTGAACTACTTATTAATATTGACCGACAAAAAGCTCGTCGTTTTAACGTGTCAACGGCTCAAATAGGTTCGTCAATTCGTACTTCGTTGTTTGGTAAAGAAATTTCGAAATACAAAGAAGGCGAAGACGATTACAAAATTATTTTAAGAATGAATGATATTTCACGTTATAACGTGGAGAAAATTCTTAATCAACTCATCACTTTTAGAGACCCTTCAAATGGCAAAATTGTTCAGGTTCCTATTTCGGCAGTAGCATCAGCCCAAAAATCGGCAACTTATAGTTCTATTAATCGTAAAAACCAAAAACGTGTGGTTACGCTCCAATCTAATGTGTTGGAAAATTATAATGCAAATGAAGTGGTAGAAAACATTAAAAATTCGTTAATAGGTTATCAGGTAAACGAAAAACATACCTGGAAATTTACAGGACAGCAAGAAGATCAAGCAAAAGAAATGAAATTTTTAAGTACTGCTTTAATGATTGCTGTTTTCTTGATTTTTTTAATTATTGTGGCACAATTTAATTCAATTTCTGCTCCAGTAATTATTGTTACATCGGTAGTGTTTAGTTTAATTGGAGTGTTGCTTGGTTTGGTAATTTTTCGTATGGATTTTATTGTTATGATGACCATGATTGGAATTATTTCGTTGGCAGGTATCGTGGTAAATAACGCTATTGTATTGATTGATTATTCAAAATTGTTGATAGAAAGAAGAAAAGAAGAATTAGGTATGGAAGAAAACGAAAAATTATCGGTTGAAGACATTAGAAATGCATTAATTGAAGCTGGTAAAACCAGATTGAGGCCAGTTTTATTAACAGCCATTACAACAATTTTTGGATTAGTACCTTTAGCTGTCGGAATGAACATAAATTTCTTTACCTTGTTCACCGATTTAGACCCTCAAATTTATTTTGGTGGCGATAATGTAGTTTTTTGGGGTCCAATGTCGTGGACTATTATTTATGGATTAACGTTTGCCACTTTTTTAACTTTGGTTGTTGTTCCTGCAATGTTTTTAATTATTGAAAAAATAAAAGCAAAAGGACGACGAATGGTAAAAACATGAAATTTTTTAGGCTAATATTAATCGTTGAATTCTTATTGAGCTTTGCATTTTGTAAGGCTCAAACTAATATAGAACGTGGCATAACTTTTTATGAAAACAGGGCAGAAAAACATCACGATTTAAAAGTTGATTCTTCAAATATTAATACAGCCATTATATTTTTTCATAACGAACTTAAAACAGAAAACGACGAAAAAGCGATTCAATACTTATTACAGTGCTATTATTATAAAGCTGCTTTTGTAGTAAGAGCTAAAGAAGAGCAACAAAAAAATTATTACAAAGGAGCCTTGATAGGTGAGCAAGCTATTAAAGCATATCCTAAAAATGAAGCCATTTTAATGTGGTACATTGCCAATTTCAGTAAATATGGCGAATCGTTAGGTGTGATAAATTCGGCAAAAAATGGGTTAGCGGATAAAGTGAAATTTTATACTGAAAAATTGATTGTATTAAACCCCAAATTTAATGATGGTGCTGGATATAAAATATTAGGTGTTATCAATTACAAAGTGCCTCACATTCCTTTAGTGCTTACTTGGCCATCGAAAATAAAAGGGGAGGAGTATTTAAAAAAGGCATTAGCAGTTAATCCAAAATCTATTTCTAATTTGTATTACTATGCCGAGTTTTTAAGCGAAGTAAAACGAAAAGAAGAGGCTAAAATTATTTTAAAAAAGGTAATTGAAACACCACCCCGTAAAACCAATCTTATCGAAGACCTTTACGATTTAAATCAAGCTAGAAAGTTGTTGAAAAAGTTAACCCCAAATTAATCATTAGGAGGATTGAAAATCCGAACTATATGATTTAGTTGGGTTTAACCCCGACCTAGAATTTGTAATCAATGAATGTAATTCATTGATTACAAATTGTTTGTCGATTCAGCATTTTCTAATGCTGAATTTGGGTTAAAGAAGTAAAAAAATTATGCTTTTTTATAACTCTTGAACCAGCTCAAAATTTTCATTTGAATGACACCAAAAATGGCTTCTTTAAAAATACCTTTACTCATTTTTGAAGCACCTTGTTGACGATCTGTAAATATGATAGGAATTTCTACCACTTTAAAACCAAGTTTTATGGCTGCAAACTTCATTTCTATTTGAAATGCGTAACCTTTAAATTTAATTTTATTTAAATCAATTGTTGCTAAAACTTTTCGGGTGTAACATTTAAAACCAGAAGTGGTATCTCTAATTTTTGTTCTTGTAATTAAGCGAACATAAGCAGAAGCGTAGTACGACATTAAGATTCTGCCCATGGGCCAATTAACTACATTTACACCCTTGATATAACGAGAACCAATAGCTAAATCGGCACCATCTTTAGCACAAGCGTTGTACAATTTAATTAAATCTTCTGGGTTGTGCGAAAAATCGCAATCCATTTCAAAGGTATATTCGTAATTTCTACTCAACGACCATTTAAAACCATGAATGTAAGCTGTTCCTAAACCCATTTTTCCTTTGCGTTCCTCAATAAAAAGTTGACTAGGAAATTCGGTTTGAAGTTTTTTTACAATTTGTGCAGTTCCATCAGGCGAACCATCATCAATAATCAATACATCAAAAGACTGTGATAGCGAAAAAACTTTTCGAATCATGGCTTCAACGTTTTCTTTTTCGTTGTAGGTTGGTATGATTACTATTGAGTCTGACATTTTAATTTTGTTAATGTAAAGATATTAAAATCATCAACAGTTTAACAGCACAATTAAAATTCTTAACCAAATTATGAATTTTTAACTGAAAAAACCTAATAGGTTTACTCGATAAGCTACAAAGCCCCATTTTTTATATCTTCCACCACCGAAGGGTCAAGCAGGGTAGAAGTATCACCTAAATTGGTAGTATCGCCTTCAGCAATTTTCCGCAAAATTCGTCGCATAATTTTTCCAGAGCGTGTTTTTGGCAATCCTTTAACGATTTGAATTTTATCCGGTTTTGCAATAGGTCCAATTTCTTTGGTTACTTGCTCCAAAAGCTCTTTTCTAATTTCGGCTTCATTTACTTCTTTTGTACAAATTACATAAGCGTAAATTCCTTGCCCCTTAATGGCATGAGGATAGCCAACCACAGCCGATTCAATTACGCATGGATGTTCATCTAATGCATTTTCTACTTCCGCAGTTCCCATTCTGTGTCCAGAAACGTTAATTACATCATCAACTCTTCCTGTAATTCTATAATAACCATCTTCATCTCTTTTACAACCGTCGCCAGTAAAATAGTTGCCTTTATAAGTTGAAAAATAAGTTTGTTGACATCGTTCGTGGTCGTTGTAAAGCGTACGAAGCATTGATGGCCAAGGAAATTTAATACACAGGTTTCCTTCAACATCTTTTCCAAAAAGTTCGTTGCCATCAGTATCAACAATACAAGGTTGAATTCCAGGTAAAGGCAAGGTTGCAAAAGCAGGTTTTAAGGGCGTAATTCCAGCCAAAGGAGAAATCATAATACCACCGGTTTCGGTTTGCCACCAGGTATCTACAATAGGAATATTCCCTTTTCCAATGTTATGATGATACCATTCCCACGCTTCAACGTTAATAGGTTCTCCCACGCTTCCTAACACTTTTAATGAAGAAAGTTGGTATCTATTTACAAAATCAATATTATAAGCCTCTAATGCTCTAATAGCTGTAGGAGCAGTATAAAAAATATTAACTTGATGTTTATCCACAATTTCCCAAAACCGACCGGCATCTGGATAGGTTGGAATACCTTCAAACATTAATGTGGTTGCACCAGATAATAATGGGCCATAAACAATGTAGGAATGTCCTGTAACCCAACCAATATCTGCGGTACACCAATACACATCATTTTCACTGTACTGAAAAACATTTTGAAAACTATAAGCAGTATAAACCATATATCCACCTGTGGTATGTACAATGCCTTTGGGCTGACCGGTTGAACCTGAAGTATAAAGTATAAACAACATGTCTTCTGAATCCATTTCTTCAGCTTCACAAACGATTGATGCTTTTTTCATTTCATCATGCCACCAAACATCACGTTGAGGTTTCATGGCTACTTCATTTCCTGTTCGTTTTAATACGATGGTTTTGTTTACTGAAGAACAATTCTCTAAAGCTTCATCCACAATAGATTTTATAGGAATTATTTTATCGCCTCGATACGATTCATCAGAAGTCAATACAATGTTACAAGTGGCATCATTAATTCTATCGGTTAATGCTTTTGCTGAGAAACCAGCAAAAACTACCGAATGTATTGCTCCAATTCTAGCACAAGCCAACGTAGCAATTGCCAATTCAGGAACCATGGGCATGTAAATACAAATACGGTCGCCTTTTTTTGCTCCGTTGTTTTTTAACACATTGGCAAACTGACACACTTTTTGGTGAAGTTCTTGGTAAGTTAGTTTTATAGATTTTTCGTTAGGGCTGTTTGATTCCCAAATAATGGCAGTTTTATTTCCGATTGTTGCTAAATGTCTATCTAAACAATTTTCTGTAATATTTAATTTACCATTGATAAACCATTCTATTTTTGGCTCATTAAAATTCCATTTTAATGTTTTATTCCAAGGCTTTTTCCAAAGAAATGTTTTAGCAATATTATCCCAAAATTGTTCAGGATTGTTAATACTTTCATTGTATTGGAGTTGATATTCCTCGAAGGTTTTTATTTGTAACGACATGGTTGATTTTTTTATTAAAAGTAACAATTTCATCTTATTTAGAAGCAAAGCTTTTTTAAAAAAGCTTTGCTTCTAAAAACAATCAAAAAAAAGGAGCTACCTTTTGAGATAGCTCCTTTTACAAAACACTTATGAAAACTTAAAACTATTTTGCTACAACAAATTTGTTGCTAGTAATCATTTCACCATTATTGTTCAATACACTATAGAAATAAATACCATTGTTTAATGATGTAGTATTTACTTTTAGTTTGTTTGATAAAGTAGAAGTGTAACTAATTGTTTTTCCTGTTACATCAATAATTTTTACAGAGAAATTTGATGTGTTTAATTCAAAATTAAGTTGGTTTTGAACTGGGTTTGGATAAACAGAAACTTTGTAGTTATTAATTTCTTCAATTGATGTTGCTAACTGAATATCAGCAGCATCTCTTGGTAGTAATTTAAAGTAACCAAAGTTATAATCTACAACTCCGGTTACATCATAATTTAAACCAATTGTTGGATTGAATTTATAAATAGTGCCTTTCACAATTACGGTATCTGTTAGATAAGACATTCTCCATTCTTGTAAAGTGTTAGTTGTTGTATCGGAAGTACATTGTTCGTTTACTACTTTAACTAAAACTCCTTCATTACCTTCTACATTAAATGTAGCTGCTGCAACATTATATGGTGCTGGTAAGGTGTTTCCTGTAGAATTTACTGTATAAACTGAAGGGTTTGCAATTTCTGTCAAATTGAAATATTCATCTACATTTCCTGTAACAGTAACATTATCACCTATAGAAGGAACATTGATGTAATCCAATACAAAAATACCATTGTATGCACCAATACCATCTTGTAAAAAGTAACCATTAAATTTTACAGCAGTTACAATACCACTAGTTTCAACTAATTGAGCATCGTAAGGAGAATCATAAGGAGGTGTTGTAGTAAATTGTATTTGGTTAATGGTAACTGGTATTCCAACAGGAGGAGTTGATGAACTGATATAAACAGAATCAAGAACAACATCAGTAACACCATCGGTACTGTGTAATGACAAAATAAATTGAGCACTATCAGTGGTAGCAGAAACAGTAACAGATTGAGTTATCATAACTAAACTACCTGCTGATGTTGTAGATAAATCAACATAAGGGTTGTATGTACCGTAAGCACTTGTTGCAGTATTGAAATAATTAGTCCTTATTTGTCCGGCAAATGCTTGTACCCAAAATTTAATTTCATAAGTACCACTTGCATCTACATTAACCGTTTGAGTGGTAAATCTTTTGTGAGTCGCACCAGTATTTTTTAGTTTTGCAGCACTTGTGCCATACATAACAGCAGGTACTTCGGTAATATTAGCAGCTAAAAGGCTGGTAGATGATCCCATCCAATCAGTTGGTAAGCTAGCAGACCACGAGCTTAAGTTACTTTGAAAAACTACTTGTGCATTGGCTATTGAGCCTGTTATTAGTAGTCCGATAAATAGATTGTAGATTTTTTTCATAATGTTAAAGTTTAGTTTATTTTATAAAATTAAGGATTTTTTTATTTTAAAATTTTAATGTTGTCAATTTCCCAAGTATCCCAAGAAGCAGAAGTCCCCACAAATTTAAAAGCGATGTGAACATTTGCTTGTTTGTAGCTACTTAAATTGAAAGTACCTGAGTTAACCCAAGCCCAGCTTCCAGTTGAATATGAAAACGAAGAAGTAATATCAGTCCAAGTACCAGTTGAAGGAACTCCTGATACGTAATCAGTTGAAATCATTACTTTTAAGGCTGAATTTGCTGCAAATGCAGCAGTTTTAAAATTCATACTTGGAGCAGCTGAAGATGCAAAATTTAGTGATGGTGAGATTAACCACGATTCACCAATTTTTTTAGAACTTCCGTTGGTGATATAGGCATAGGAGTTTCCACTATATGTACCTATGGTATATAAGTTATTTACTACAGGATATTCAGTAGTCCATCCACCAGAAGTTAAACTAAGGTCATCAAAAGTTTTAATTATAGGAGCTGCATTGGGCATGTTCAATTCGTTTGGTGTTCTAATCAATAACTGAAGATCAGAGTTGTATTGACCTGAAATTCCAATAAAAGTTCCCATTCCTTTTAGCGTATCGTTAGCAAAATTTGCATATCCACTTGTTCTAACTTCAACTTGATTTGTGTAAAAGTCTTCTAAAAATCTGCTAATATCCTCTTTATTTACGCCATCAGCATAAGTTAATCCCTGACCATACTCAGTAAAATAAACGCTGTCCAATTGAATAAGTTTGCCCTGAAATCCTTCAATATCTGCCATTAAATCTGAAATAGTCACCACTTGGGGAGTTCTATATTGTTGAGTATTAATTTTTAAAATACTGTTATCGGCATGTAACGAATCTACTTGAAGCATTTGGTTGTATTTGTAGATTTTTGCTCCATTTAAATTTACTCGAATAGAGTCACCAATGTATAAACCAGAGGTAGATGTAAATCGCATATAAAGTGCCCCTGTTTCATCTTGCATGAAGGCTTCTTTGTATAAATTACCTGTAGTTTCATCGGCAGTTACTACACCATAAACTGAAATATCTTGGGTTATTTTAACTTCTTGTCCAGGAACATATAAATCCCTAACTTGTGCTATGCTGAGTACATTACCAATAGGTATAGTTTTAACTGTAGGGTCTTTATATTCTTTGGTGCAAGAAACAAACGCAATTAAAGTAATTGCAAGAGTTCCAGTTATATTTTTTAAGTTTTTCATATTAATTTTTTAAATGTCTTTAACTAATATATCATCAATTTCCCAAGTACTTGCGTTTGATGTGTTACCGATTAATCGGTAAGCAACATATACACTAGGTTGTTTGTAGGTAGATAAATTAATGTTACCAGAACTTGTCCATGAAGACCAAGTGGTTGGATCATTATCCCAAGTAGCTAAACCAGTTAAGTCAGTCCAAGTTGCAGTATTCGGGTTACTAATTCCATCGTAATTTGTTGAAACCAATACTTCTAATTTTGGAATAACACTGTATCTAACTACATTTCTGAATGATAAGTTAGGGTTTGTTGCACCGCTTAAATTCATAGATGGAGATATTAACCAAGATTCGGACACCACATTTGATGAAGTAATTGGGTCGTAATTAGAAACTTTACCAGCAGAATTTGTTGCTGCATATATTCCCCATGCACAACTAACAGGCCCAGTAATTAATTTTGTTGTCCAACCACCAGAAGTTAAACTTTGGTCATCGAAATCTTTTAAAACATAAGGGCAAACTTCATTTCTGGTGCCATTTAAGCTAACATCGCTTAGTTTTCGTAATGTAAGTTGTACGTCTGTTCTGTATTGAGATACAATTGCTATAATTGTTCCTTTTCCTTTTGCTACGCTTGTCCCAGCAAAATTCGAATATCCGCTTGAGCGAACTAGAACAGTATTTCCCAAAGTGTCATTTAATGTTTTGTTTACATCATATTGATTTATTGGGTCAGCATATGATCCAAAAATATCATCACAAATAAATTCAACATCGTTAATTTGTACCAATTGACCTTGATATGGAGAAAATGTGCCAGTACCTAAATATAAATCAGTAATGGAAACAACTTTTGGATTGATTGAGTTTCCTTTACTTTGTTTGATAAGGTTAATATCGGGGTTTACATTTGTAATGGTTATCATATTTATCGGTGCACCACTAGAAGTAAATCCTCCTGTAATGGTTGTACCTTTTAGTGATAATCTTACTCTATCCCCTTCAAAAAAAAGTTTATCACTTGAAGCAGTTAAATCCAATTGAATACCATTTGTTTCATCTTGAATGTAAATGGTTTTGTATAGGTTTCCACTAATTTCATCAGCAGTTACAGTTCCATAAACTGAAATATCGTTTACAAAGGTTGAATCAAAAGAAGAAAATATTTTTCTTAACGAATCAATAGTTATAATGTTACCAGCAGGTAAAACATTAATCGGTGGAGAATCAAAATCTTTTTTACAACCTACTAAAACTAAAGTTGAAGCTATAATTGCAAAGAGTGAATGTTTTATAATCATTTTCATAATTTCTTTTATTTGATGTTAAAATGAAAAACTTACCATAGCAAAATAAGTTCTGCCATACATGTATCCTACTTTAGGAGGAAATCTATCAATGTTTTGTTTGTCGTAACGTAATTGTTCAAAACCACCTGTAGCGTAGTCTTTTACATCTAACACGTTGTTAACGTTTACATTAATTCTAATAAAATACTTGTTTTTTAATCTCCACGATTTGCCACCGAACACGTTTACAGTATAACCATCATCTAATTTTTCTTGCTCTAAAAGGTCGTTAATTTGTGGGTCGGTACTTACAAAAGTAGAAGTTGCTTCGGCAGTTCTTCTATCAGGGTTTGCTTCAATATAAGTATCCATAAAATAATTAAAATTAGCACCTACAAACCAAAATTTTGGAGAGTTATATTTTAGTCCAACCGAAGCAGCAGTTTGAGGCATGCCGCCTATTTTATAGTTTTCAAAATAAACTACCTTATTTTCGGCTAAAAGAGTTGTTGAGTTGTCTTGAGAAATGGTTACAGATGGCCTTGAACTGTAAGTGTAATCGCCCATAGTAAAAGCCCCTGTTGCCTCAATAGTTGAAGTTATTTTAACTTCTGCACCCAATTCTGTACCTATAAATAACTGGTCAACTCCTGTCATCATGTAATTAACAAAAGTGTTTAACTCGTCGTGAAAAAAGTTTCTTGACCAAGTTTGATTACTAATGGTGGTATAAAAACCAGTTAATCGAATTTTTACATTTGGATATCTTACTAAATAATTAAGATCACCTGACATTATTGTTTCACTTTTTAAGTTGTCAATTATTTGATTTCTAGTTCGAGGAGATACAAATGCATCTCTAGAATGAGGAGCTCGTGTAAGGTAAGCTCCATTAATACTAATAATATGGCGACCAGTAATTTTGTATTCAAGTCCGGCTTTAACACCATAATTAAAAAATGAATTTTTTTCTGAATCTCCTTTTGAATCAGTTGGAAATAATCCGTTAGCTACATTACCAGTTCTCCAAAAGCTAGTATTCGAAAAAGATAAACCTCCATACCAATCTATTTTGGCTGATTTTCCTTCTGCTTGTGCAAAACCACCAATAGAATTGATATTGATGTCGTAATCATAACCAAATTTGTCGCCTACTTTAATAATATGATTAGATATTTCCAAATTACTTTGAGCTACAGATTCGTCAGCAAAATCTCTTTCAGCAAATTGATCAACATCTACCCAATAATCAGCACCCAATAAATCTTCCATCACTTTAAAATTTTTGCTTTTATAAAAGTTGCCGTTTAAACCTCCAGAAAAGATTAAATTTTCATTGTATTGATGGTTAAATGTGGAGTTAAATCCATAATACTGTATATCAGACCTGTAATCTTCAATAATATATTTTGCACGATTTCCTGTTACCGTATTTCCTTTAATTCCATCAGCATCGTTTACGCTATGTAAATTTTTGGTATTGGCAAAATACATTTGGTCAAAATCCAACTGTTGAGTATTTACATCGTTTTGCCAAAGTTCTGTATAGAGGTCATAAAGAGCTTCATCACCTGGATTACTATAATAGCTTGGTAATTTTTTGTAGTAATCTGGTCTAGGATCTGCAGCATCGTACCAATTTAATCTAGTTTGACCATCTTTACCAAAGGTATAAAACAAGGAGGAATTGATGGTAGTTTTTTCGTTTAGGTTAAAATAATGATTTAACATCAACATCGGTTTATGAGAGTTTCTAACTCGGCTGTTTCTTTTTTCTCCAGCTTGATACCCCCAATAAGAATTGTATTGATTGTTACCTGTTAAATCATAAGTTTCTTGTGTAGAAATACTTTTTCCACCTGAAACAGTTGGAGCTCCATAACCAACAAAACCTAAACTATGTTTTTCGTTCAGCTTTTTTTCGATGGAAATAAAATAACTACCACTTCTATAAAATGTACCTTCAACATAACCCTCATTGGAGTATCTTAATGAACCAGAAACGGTAACTGCTAAGTTGTTTGCCATCAACCCCGTTGAGGTGGTGTACATTAATCTGTGGTCGTAGGATTGGTTGGCTAATGCATAAGAAACCCTGTTTCCTTTACGTTGAGAGGATGCTCTTGCAACAATATTTGAATAACCACCTATTCCGCCAAATGTAAGTTGAGAAGAAGCGATGCCATTTTTGGTCTCTTGATACCTTGTGATGTCGTTTAATCCTCCCCAGTTAGCCCAAATCGACCGACCTGTTTCTTGGTCGTTTAGGGTAACGCCATTCATCATGGCGGTGTAGTTTTCAGCATCATAACCTCTAATTCTATAACGAGCTACACCAAAATTAAAACCAGCAATAGATGAAAATACATCTCGTGATGATTGAAGTAAACCAGAAACATCTTGATTTACAGATTGTTCGTCTAAGGCCTCAATGGTTGTACTAGATTGTGGAACAATACTTGTGTTATTTTCAGAAGTATCTGTAGCTAATGAATCAATTTGTGAGTGTGCTGAATTCGACCATGTAAGTGCGGAAACAACGATAAGCAACTTTAATATTCTCATTTAATGTTAATTTTAAAAAAGATTTAAAGCGGTTAGAAGTCTAATTTGAGCTTCTTAGGGTGATCACTTTACAGCGTAAATTTTAGTTTTCCAAAAGTAGTTCAAAAAAATTATAAAATAGTCATAAACATCAATTTGTTAATAATTTTTTAAAACATTGTTTACATTAACATTATCCCTCAAAATGAATATTGAACTTTTTAAATATGTAGTTTTGCTAAAAATTTTTAAAATGAAAGGATTTCAAAAAACAGTGTTTTTTATCGGTATTACTCTATTTTGTTTTGGACTAAATGCACAAAATAGTACGGATAAAACTAAACAATATGTTGTTTCTGCAATTGGGTTTTATAATTTAGAAAATTTACATGATACTATTTTTGATGCTGATACGAATAAAATATTGCAAGATGATTATACACCAAAAGGCGATAAAAAGTGGGACTCTGAAAAATATTTTCATAAAATAAATAACTTATCGAAAGTTATCGCCGACATGGCAATTGATGTCGTGCCCGAAGGTTTGGCTTTATTAGGTGTTGCTGAGGTCGAAAATAAACAGGTGTTAGAAGATTTAGTAAAGGATAAACAAATTGCTGTTAGAAATTACCAAATTGTTCATTACGATTCGCCAGACAGACGAGGAATTGATGTTGGGTTGCTATACAACCCAAAATATTTTAAAGTAGAATCGAGTCAATCGTTTGTTTTAAAAATGCCAACCGACTCTGGTTTTTTTACTCGTGATCAATTGTTGGTTAGCGGTTACTTAAATGGCGAATTAATTCATGTTATTGTTGCCCACTGGCCTTCACGTAGTGGTGGAGAGAAAAAATCTGCTCCTAAACGTATTGCTGCTGCCGATTTGGGCAGAGCAATAATTGATTCGTTGTTGACTAACGATGCAACTGCAAAAATTATATACATGGGCGATTTGAATGACGATCCCATTAATGAAAGTGTAAAAAAACATATCAACACAGTGGATAAACCAGAACTTGTTACAGAAAAAATAATGTACAATCCCATGGAAACCTACTACAAAAAAGGAATTGGCACATTAGCTTATCGAGATGCATGGAACTTGTTCGACCAATTAATTGTTTCTTCTGCTTTGGTAGGTAAGGATTATGCTTCGTTAAAATTATACAATGCAAAAGTGTTTAATAAAAGCTATTTAAAACAAACAACAGGGCAATATGCTGGTTATCCTCTAAGAACTCATGCTGGTGGTGCTTATACTGGAGGTTTTAGCGACCATTTTCCTGTATATTTGTTTTTAATTAAAGAGTAACTGGTTAGTTTAAAGCTTGAGGTTTAAAGTTCAAAGCACCCCAAAACCTCAAACCTCTCCTAGTAGCTATCAGGATATAACCTCTAACCTCAAACAACTAATACACAACTAAATATGCGAAAAGCAACTAAAATTTTAATCATACTCGTAGTACTAACATTGAACCTCAAACTTCAAACCTCAAACTTACAGGCTCAAGATACTATTATTGTGATGTCTTACAATATTTTAAATTATCCATTATCAAACTCTACCAAAGCGGATACGCTAAAAGCAATAATTAAACATACCCAACCTGATATTTTTTTGATTACAGAGCTAACAAGCTCAACTGGTGTTTCGTTAATTTTAAATGATGCTTTAAATGTTGATGGTATTACGTATTATCAAGCGGCTTCTTATTTTAATGGACCAGATACCGATAACATGATATTTTACAACAATCAAAAATTTGGATTAAAATCGCAATACGAAATTCCAACTGTATTGAGAAACATTAGCGAATATGTGTTGTATTATAAATCGCCCAATTTGGCTACAACATTTGATACCACTTTTGTACATTGTTACATGGCTCATTTAAAAGCAAGTAATACTCCTTCCGATTCAATTCAACGTAATCAAGAAGCAGTTACATTTAAAAATTACTTAGATGCTAAAAGCCAACCCATACAAAATATTATAGTTGGTGGTGATTTTAATTTATACACCAGTAATGAAGCAGCTTTTAACACCATTCTAAATGGAGGGAGCGTATTATTAAAAGATCCTATAAATATGCCAGGTAATTGGCAAGCAAATAGTTCTTTTTCTGCAATTCATACACAAAGCACCAGGACAGCAGCTTTATCTGACGGAGGCTCTACAGGAGGAATGGACGATCGGTTTGATTTTATTTTTGCTGGTGATGATGTGATGCAAGGAACCAATCAAATGAAATATATTCCAAACACATACAAAGCCTTAGGCAATGACGGATTACATTACAATAAATCGCTTTTGGCAACTCCTACCAACACATTTGTTCCAGCAAATGTGTTGAGTGCTTTGTATTACATGTCCGACCATTTACCAATTGTGATGAAATTGTATTACGATGAAGCCCTAAGTATAAACGAATCAATTGTTAAATCGAATTGGAATGGTTATTTTACCAACAATACTTTTATGTTTAAATCAACTCAAAATGAACAAAAACTTGATGTTCAACTTTTTGATATTTTGGGTAAACCTGTATCGCAAAAAAAATATTCCAATCAAATGTCCTTTGTTTTTGATTACAGTAATTTACAAAGTGGAATGTATTTTATAAAGGTTTCTACGGGTAGCCAACAAAGAACCTTTAGAATAGTTAAGCAATAAGTATTTCTTTTTATACAACTAATTGCTAATTTCGTGCGTCTAATAAATTGCACAGCATAAATCAACTTTAGGTTTGAATATTTATAGCCAAAAACAACGATGGAAATTATTTCTTGCAGCATTAGCTTTGCTAATAGTTGTCGGCTCGTTGTGGTACACCAATATTTTAGTTAAGAAAATTGCAAACGACGAACGAGAAAAAGTTCAGTTGTGGGCAGGTGCAATTCAAAATAAAGCTACGTTGGTTAGTTATACTGGCGAATTGTTTGAGAAAATAGCCACCGACGAACGAAAAAAAATTGAAATTTGGGCTGAAGCTAGTAAACGATTGATTACCTCAGAAAACAACAACGACATTTCATTTTATTTAGAAATTATTTCTGGAAATTCAACCATACCAGTTATTGTGGTTGATGAAAACAACAACATTGTTAACCACAGAAATTTTGATGAAGATTTGGTTAAAGACCCCAATTATCTTAAAACAGAATTAGAACTCATCAAAAAAATAAATCCGCCCATTGATTTAGATATTAAAATATCGAGAAATCATGTGTTAAAGCAAAAACTCTACTACAAGGACTCAAAGATTTTTTCGGAATTAAAAGAAGTGTTGGATGATTTAATACAATCATTTATTTCTGAAATTGTTATCAATTCGGCGGCAGTTCCGGTTATTTACACCGATAGCACTCAGACCAATATTATTGAATATGGAAACCTAGACAATGAACTGTTTACAGATAGCCTCTATTTACTTCAAGTTATTGAAGAAATGCGTTTGCAAAACAATCCAATTGCTGTAAACATTGATAAAAATACTGTTAATTATATTTTTTATAAAGATTCTTACTTGTTAACTCAATTGAAATATTATCCATATTTCCAATTCGGAATCATAGGCTTGTTTTTAATAATCGCCTATTATTTATTTAGTACTTCACGCAAAGTAGAGCAAAACCAAGTATGGGTGGGTATGGCAAAAGAAACTGCTCATCAATTGGGTACTCCATTATCTTCATTAATGGCTTGGGTAGAATATTTAAAATTAAAAAATATTGATGAAAACACCATTATGGAGCTTTCTAAAGACATTAACAGATTGGAAACCATAACCGAAAGATTCTCAAAAATCGGTTCAATTCCAAAATTAGAAAACGAAAATGTAATAGAAGTCTTGAACCAAACATTGGAGTATTTGAAGGTTAGAATTTCAAAAAACATAGAAGTGGAATTAAAATCGGAGTCAGCTAATTTGTTGGCGAAATTAAACCCTTCGTTGTTTAGTTGGGTGTTAGAAAATTTAATTAAAAACGCAGTTGATGCCATGAAAGGTGATGGGAAAATTACGGTTACTGTTACCGACCAATCGCAATTTGTTTATATAGATATTTCCGATACTGGTACAGGAATACCACGTTCTAAACACAAAACTATTTTTGAACCAGGCTACACCACCAAACAACGTGGCTGGGGATTAGGATTGTCGTTGGTGAAACGTATCATCGAAAACTATCACTCAGGTAAAATATTTGTAAAACAATCGGATGCCATGGGAACCACTTTTAGAATTGTGTTGAATAAATAGTTTGCCTGGCATTTACATCCATATTCCTTTTTGCAAACAAAAGTGCAGTTATTGCGATTTTCATTTTTCAACATCATTAAAAAACAAAAAAGCATTGATGGATTCGATGCTAAAAGAAATCGAATCAAGAAAAGGTGATTTAACAGCCCAAATTAACACCATTTATTTTGGGG
>CAYJMI010000080.1:0-16820 GCA_964371285.1 uncultured Vicingus sp.
GTGTAGGATTGTGCCAAGAAGGTGCTATGCGAATGGCAAAATTAGGTTATTCGTATGCCGAGATTTTACATTTTTACTACAAAAATGTACACATGATTGATTTGCATGCGTTAGATTTTTTTAAGGAAGATTTTTAAGTGAAGTGTTTTGTTTCTTGTGTCTAGTTTTTCTACTTTACAAACTTTTTACTTTAAAACTCATTCAATAATCATTATCATTTTTCCTTCTTGATGAACTTCCACCACATCTTCTTTTTCAATAATCATGGTGGGAATACCATCAAAATCGGTTACTTTTCCTTTTACAATAATTTCATTGCCCATAAATTCAGTTAGCGGATTGTAACTAAAATTGGCAATACTTTTTGATAAAATCATCAAACTAAATATTTGATTTGGGTAACTTTTATCCAAATTAAAAAACAAGTGTCCATTTTTAGTTTCTTTGGCATCAACCACAGTACCTTGTACCGAAATAATTTTCCCTGATTTGATATGATTTTTAGCAACCACAGTATTAAAAGTTCCAGGAGAAAGTGAGGGTTGATAAATTGGGTCAACATCATTTTTTTGTTTTTCGGGCAACCAATCAGTAATTATTTTTTGGCTTTCCAAAACTTCTTCCAACGAATCGGTAAGTTGGTAAAAAAAGTTAATTCCTGTAACTTTTTCTATATCGTTTATGGGCAAAGCATAAGAAGAAATAGGATAATCAATTTTTTTGTTTGGCATAATAAAACCAATGGCTTTGTGGTTGGTTAAATCTAAAGCTACCTTGTAATAAAATTCGGGAATGGTTACTTTGTTTGTGCCTCGTTCAATTTTTGGCAAGGTATCGTACAAAATCGGACCTGTAACTATATAAAGTTGTGTTTCGGTATGGTTTGTAACGTATTCTCGAAAAATCGCTTCCAAATCTGCCCATTTAAGCCTGTTAAAATCACCTAATTGTGGCGACATGTTGGAATAAAAATAAGATTCCGACAATGCTTTTTTCGACCATTTAAAATCTGCCGAAGGAGCTAAATGTCCTCTATCGAAACCAAAACCATCGTATTTATATTTACCATCGGGCTGTTTAATTTTTAAAAAGAAATCGTTGTCTTCGGAACTTCCTGTTTTTATCAGCGTATCTTTTCTAAAATTATTGGTTCTCCCTTCTTTACCGTTAACAATATCGGGTAAAATAATGTGAGCCACCCATTTAGCTTGTTCGTGTTGTTCGGAATACACCAAACACATTGCCGAATGGCAAATAATTTCATCTGTTGCATTAATTTCTGGCATACCCACCAAACGCAAATCTTCTCTAATTTTTTCAAGTTTAAGGTCGTTTAACTCTTCATTAAGTTTTGAGTTTTTATTTCCAATCAACTCAATTTCTTGTTGAATCTTTGCAATTTTATCGGTAAGCGATTGCGAAAAAACAACAAAAGGAAGGAGAAATAAAAAAGTATAGATTAAACGCATTTGATTCGATTAGTTTTATCAAAAATAAGATAAATTCGCTGAATGAAGAGTAAGTTAAATCATCTTCCTCAATTGAGACTTTTAATTCCTTTTATTTTAGGAATTATCAGTGAAGTTTATTTTTCGTTAAATCAAGCATATTTTATCCTTGTTTTTGGCGTTTTCTTCTTTAGTTTTATTATTTTATTAGCCCTAAAAAAAGTAAACGTCAACTATACTATCCGATGGGTTTTTGGTTTACACATTTACGTACTTTTTTTCTTATTGGGAGCAATTTTAACTCAACTAAAATCCAATCAAAACCAACATCACTTAAGCAATTTAAACGAGCAATTAATTATTGGCGAAATTGCAGAACCGCCCGTTAAAAAAGATAAAATTGTAAAGTGTGTTTTAGCCATAAAAGGAACAAGAACCCAAGAACACTGGAAAAATGTAGAAGGAAAAACGATTGTTTTTCTTGAAAAAGACCACTTATCCGAAGACTTAAATATGGGTGATTATATTTCGTTTCAACCCGAATTTAAAGATGTGCCTGAGCCTAAAAATCCTTTAGAATTTGATTATAAAAAATACCTGTCGTTCCATTTAATCAATCAACAAACCTTTTTAAAAACTACCAATTGGAAGTTGCTCGAACACTCAGAACCGTACAACATTTATGCTTTTGCCGATTTGGTTAGAAGAAAAATGATTTCTACACTCGAACAACTTGGCTTAACTAATAATGAACTTGGAGTTGCTTCCGCTCTAATTCTCGGCTACAAAAACAACATCGAGGCTCAATTAAAAAGTGCATATTCTAGTTCTGGAGCAATGCACGTTTTGGCTGTTTCAGGGCTTCATGTGGGTATTATTTTCATGATTTTTAATATGTTGCTCAAATTTTTAGATAAATTAAAACATGGGGCATATTTAAAAGGCATTTTGTTATTATTAATTCTTTGGTGTTATGCTTTAATTACCGGTTTATCTCCCTCTGTTTTGAGGTCAGCAGGTATGTTCAGTTTTGTCGTTATCGGTAAGGTATTTCAACGAAATTCAAATTTTTTCAACACACTTTCGCTATCAGCTTTGTTGATTTTGTTGTATAATCCTTTATTTATTTTCGATGTTGGATTTCAATTATCGTATGCCGCTGTTGCAGGAATTGTTTTAATGCAACCTTGGTTTGGTAGTTTTTATTCGCCAAACACGTGGTTAGGAAATTATATTTGGGGATTAATTACCGTTTCTATTGCAGCTCAAATTGCTACTTTTCCTTTGGGATTGTATTATTTTCATCAATTTCCCAACTATTTCTTATTGTCAAACCTTTTGGTGATACCTTTTGCTTTATTCATTTTAATTCTAGGACTAATTACCCTAGCATTTTCATTTGTACCAATACTTAATGTTTATATAGGAATTGGCTTAAAAGGATTGGTTTTTGCCTTAAATTGGACGGTAACTTATATCGATCAACTCCCCTTTGCTGTTACCAACAATATCAAATTTACTTTTGGTAATGTTGTAGCTGTTTATGGTATCATTGCTTGCATAATTTTACTGATTGCTTATCGTAAATTCAGGTACTTTATTGGATTCAGTTTGTTTACGTTGTTTTTACTTTTAAGTATTGCTTTCGATAAATATCAATTGCTCCACCAAAAGAAATTTATAGTTTATAACATCCCAAAACATACCGCTATTAATTTTATTGATGGAGATGATAATATTTTGGTTTCTGATATCATGTTAAGCAATGATAAAGTTAAATTTCATGTTCAAAACAACTGGATTGACAAAGGAATTAATCTGAAAAAGTAGTGAATCTAGAGCAACTTAAAAAAGAGCATTTGCTTTCTAATATTTATAAAATTGATAATAAAAACCTGTTTACAAAACGCAACTATTTCCAATATTACGGCTATAAGATTGGTATTATTGATAAAAATTTCACATCTTTTAATCCAACCAAAAAAATTACTGTAGATGTATTAATATGGACTCAAAACTGTAAAATTCCTCTTGAAAAAATCACTGAACTTTACGATTTCAACTTATTAATCATTGATTCATCCAATTCAACTTATGTAAATGATAAATTAATTGCAACTTGCGATATGCTAAAACTAAATTGTTGGTCGGTTTTGAATGATGGTGCTTTTGGAATTGATTTATGAACTTTTAACCTTTTGCTAACCACAAAATGAATACATTTGTAGGATGAAAAACCTTCAAAAAACAAGCTGCTTTTTATTGTTGTCATTAACAATAAATGCACTATTTGCTCAATTTAATAAAGTAGAAATTAGTGCAAAAATTCTAAGTGAGAAGGATTCTTCTGCCATTGGTTTTGTTCACATCATTAATTTAACCACCAAACATGGTGTTATTAGTGATTATAACGGGCATTTTAATTTTACAGTAAATGAAACCGATACGTTAAAATTTTCTGTTTTAGGTTATGAACACATCAAGCTTGTTGGAAACATTGTTCCAAAAACCATTTATTTAACACCAAAAAATTACGAACTAGAAGAGTTTACAGTAATTCCTTACAAAGATTACGAAGAATTTAAAGAAGCCTTCATCAACTTAATTTTAATCGATTCATCCATACAAATGAATCAAAGTATTATAATGTTTGATGAAGATTTATATTTATATCGCAACAACGGTCGTTTTGGAATTGTAATTGAAGGAGGAATCTCAAAACTTTACGACTATTTTAGTAAACACGGGAAAAGTAAAATGCGTTACGAGGAATTAATGGCTCGGGATCGTTATAAATCTTATTTAGCCACAAAATACAACAACCTTGTAGTTGTAAGTGCAACACCATTAACCGATAAATCAGAAATTGAGGCTTTTATGAAATATTGTGATTTCACTGATGAATTCATTAGTAAATCGAACGACTACGAAATCATCAAAGAAATTCAACTCAAATACAAGGAATATATAAGTCAAGAATAAACCTTTTTCAACTGCTCAAAAACATCGGCAACTGCCGGGCATATTTCAGTGTTTTTCACCGATATATCCAAAATTTGATAAAATCGTTTTCGGTTAGTGTGTGGATATTCCCGACAAGCTGTTGGACGACTTTCGTAAATGGTACAATAGTTTTCGTAATCCAAAAACGGACAAGGAGCAACGTTCAACACATAATCGCCTACTTCATCTTTGTGTAAATAGTTAGAAATAACCGCCGAAGGTTTTATTTTTAAATGCTTGGCAATTCTATCAATATCACGTTCGTAAAAAGTAGGGCTAGTGGTTTTACAGCAATTTGCACAAGCTAAACAATCAATCTTTTTAAAAGCCAAATCGTGAGCTTGATGCGTAACATCATCTAAATTTTTAGGTTTAGATTTTTTTAATTTATTGGCGACCTTAATAATTTCTGCCTTATTTTTTTCGGCTAAATCGAGTTTTTGTTTTAGTTCGTTGATCATTTTATTAGTTTACAGTTCTCAGTTTACAGTCTTCCAACTTCGGTCTTCGTGCTTCTAATCATTTCTCTTTTACCAGGAGGACCTTCAAGTGTTTCTAATTCAAAACCGACTTCTTTTATGGTTCTTTTAACAATACCTTTTGCACAATAGGTAACTAGAACCCCACGTACTTTTAAAAAATCGTGCATTTTTTCAAAAACAGCTTTCGTCCATAGTTCAGGCTGAACATCTGGAGCAAACGCATCAAAAAATATTACATCTATCTCTTTAAGAGGACTTATATCATCTAATTTTTGATGGAGTTTAGTCATTGTAAAATTATTATCTAAAACAACAGGTTTATCCCATGCTGCCTTGTGTAAACTCAAAAATTGAAATTGGTCAGAAGGTATTAATTCAGTAAAATTTAGCTGCTTAATTATTTCCATTTCTAAAGGAAAAACTTCAACCACAATGTAATTGACACAAACATTATTTTCGTTAGCAAACAGTTGGGCTAAATGTGCATTTAAACCTGTTCCAAATCCAACTTCAAACACGGCAATATCTTTTAAACCAGTTTCTTGAACATAATCACATAATCCTTTTTGTATAAAAACATGGCGTGCTTCGTTTATCGAACCCTTCGTAGAATGGTAGGTTTCGTTGAGTTCTTTAACAAACAAAGTGTGCGAACAATCTCCTGTTATTTTAAATTCTAGATTATACATAAAAAAATCATGACAAAAATCATATGTAATTATTTATATATGTGTATTTTTACACAAAATTAAATAGATTATGGTAACAAAAAAAGATATTGACAGAAGTATTTCGTTTAACGAATATTATGCTTTGATTGAAAGATTAGCAAATGAAGGCGGAACAACAGGTGATGACCAATCGAAAACTTATGTGGAACACACCAAGCTAAACTATTCCAGAATTAAACGAATTTTAAAAACAACCGAACCTTTAGCCGAAGTAACCAACACCACAGACTGTTTTGACGATAAAATAACGTGGTTGGTTATTGCTGAAAGTTGGTGTGGAGATGCTGCCCAGAACGTTCCTGTAATGCAAAAAATGGCAGAAGTAAATCCGAACATTAATTTAAGAGTGATTTTACGTGATGAAAACCCCGATTTAATGAACCGATATTTAACCAATGGAGGCAAATCTATTCCTATATTAATCTGTTTGGATGAAAATTTAAACGAATTGGGAACTTGGGGTCCTCGCCCAGTAGTTTTGCAAGATTGGCTTAAAAAAGAAAAAACAAATCCAACGATGGAAATGAGCGAATTAAAAGAACAATTTCAAGTATGGTACACCAAAGATAAGGGACAAACCTTGCAACAAGAAATGCTTTTGTTAATGAAAGGTTGGTTGCAGAAAGAGTGTTTCTAGTTTCTAGTTTCTAGTTTCTAGTTTCTAGTTTCTAGTATGAAAACGAACCAATTCCTCAATGGGTTGTTTGATTACTTTACCCAATTTAACCTGATAACGAGCAGCTACTTTTTCAATTTCATCTTTAAAAATAAAACCTACGCTACCAACAATGTTTAATGGATGTTGTTGGTAGTTTTCGTATTTACAAATGTGTTTTTCGAAGAAATCGCTAAAACAGACATCAATGATTGATGCTATTTCAGGAACGTTTCTATACTCAAAAACAAAAGGTACAAACTGAGCTAAAAATTTGTTGGGCAAGGGCTTTTTATATACAGCATCCAAAACATCGTTTAAATCAAAACTAAAACTGATTTTGTATTTGTTCATCATTTCATCCGAAAGTTCATTGGTAAAAAACGCTGAAATAAACTTTTTACCAATGTAAGAACCGCTACCTTCGTCGCCCAAAATATAACCCAACGAAGAAACATTTTTGACAATATGTTCACCATCAAACAAACAAGTATTTGAGCCTGTGCCTAAAATAGCCACCATTCCTTTTTCATGTCCACACAAAGCTCTTGCAGCAGCCAATAAATCGTGGTTAACCTCCACTTTTGCGTTCAAAAAAAATTGTTGTAATGCTAATTTTATTTCATTGCTTTTTTCGAGCGAAGAACAACCCGCACCATAAAAAACCACTTGTTTAATCTCTAGTTTTATGATAGTTAATTTTGATGAAGCAAGTTCTGTTAAAATGGCTTTTTCTGAAATATGATAAGGGTTAAACCCAATGGTTTGAAACGAAGTGATTTTTTGATTTTCATCTACACACCTCCAATCGGTTTTGGTTGAGCCACTATCTGCTATTAATATCATGTTTTATTTGTAAAAATACTCTTTTGAGCTAAAATAAATTTGACTCGTATCTATTTTTTGGTTATATTTGGTTTTATAGCTTTCTCCCATCAACGTACCAAATGTAATGCTTTTTTAATAATCAACCCAAAGAACAAATTATCAAAAAAATTAGTTATACAACACTAAAGTTTAAAGCGATGAAAGGATTATTAGTATTATTTATGCTCGTAATTTCTGTTAGAGCTTATTCTCAATATACCTACTCGCCAAACACCATTTATATGATACCACCATCTAGTGGCTGTAATGGTGAATGGGCAGTTTTAGATACGATGTATTCGTTTGGGTATTGCCCGCTTCCATCCTACAGTATTAATCCTTTTTCTTGTGCAACTATTAATCATAGAAATGGCGATACCTTGTTTTTTGATTTATGTTCTATTCCTTGTAATGTAACAACAATGAGTGATTCTGGTAATGTTTGCCTTACTTGTAGTGTTGATATTGCTACAAATGTTGTTAATGAAAAAATATTTACTCAAATAAAAATTTACCCTAATCCTGTAAACGAATGGTTAACTGTTTCTGTTTTTAAAAAAAGTGTTTTAGGTGAAGTTAAAATAGAAGTGTTTGATTTAGCTGGTAAGCTAGTCTTTTCTGATAATCAATTACTAAAAGATGAATTTTTACAAGTTAATGTTTCATCTATTATGAATGGTGTTTATTTGTTTAAATTAACTTTTTCTGATGCTACAAGTGATGTATTTAAAGTGAGTGTAAACAGGTAACCTTTATTTTCTGAAATCAACCTATTTTTTACATAAAATTTATGGTACTTTTGCCAAAAAAAATTAAAAAAAATGATTGAAACGAAACACAAAGCGATTTCAGTAGATTACAACTTGCATAAAGATACTGCTGAAGGAGAAATGATTGAAACAACAGTTGGAAATACTCCACTACCTTTCTTAAGTGGAATGGGTCAAATGATACCAGATTTTGAAAATAATATTGTAAACTTAGCGGTTGGCGACACTTTTTCGTTTGGTATTAAAGCAGAAAACGCTTATGGTTCTAAAAGTGATGATGCAATTATTGAATTGCCACACGATATGTTTATGCAAGAAGGTAAATTAGTTACCGAAGTTTTTGTTGGAAACATGCTTCCTTTACAAGATCAAAACGGACACGTTGTTCCTGCTACTGTGGTAAAAGTTAATGAAGCTACCATTACTATGGACATTAACCACCCATTGGCTGACCAAAATTTACATTTTACAGGAACTGTAGTTGCCACAAGACCTGCAACAGAAGAAGAAATTAGTCATGGACACGTTCATGGTGAAGGCGGACATCATCATTAAAAAAATAAACCTAACAGGTTTTAAAAACCTGTTAGGTTTTGCCAATAAAAACTAATTTTCGTGTTCTCTCCCTTTAATTTTATTGTTTTCAAACAATTTGTTCAATTCCACATCTTCTTCAACCAATTGTTGAGAGGGTGTTTTTTCCATTAAAGCATTTAAGTCGGGCTGACCAGCGTTTACCCATGCGGTGTACCAATAACTCCCAACAGTAATAATTGATTTTGTTAATCGTCGTTCAACCATTCCGTTTAACATATCGTTATAGGAGTTGGTATAATCTTCCGAATAGGTTCTCATAATAACTGCCCCCCTATTTTCAAAAGCATATTTTCTATCGGTTGGAAATTCACCATTTAGTTTTTGTTCCAAATCCAACACCGAATCTTTTGCTGAAAAACTTTCTTTAACAGTTGCCCATTCGTCTTCTAAAATATTTTCGACATAAACTGCTCTACCAACAAAATAGTCATAATCTTTTGCTTTAAGTTCTGGAATTCGAGATTCCCAAAAACCATGTATTCCTTTTTGATTGGTCAATTGTCCGTTATAATTTTCTGTAGTATGCAAAGGCACATGCGAATCGCCAATGTAATGACCTAAATCGGCAGAAACACGCAAAATTTGGTCTATATTTTTTTCCTCAAATGCTTTGGTTAATCGCATCACCATTAAATTCACGTGCCAAGGAACAATTCCATAGGCTTGTAAGGTGTCTTCGGTAAATTTTTCAATGGCTTTGTTCCATTGTTTGGGCATTATTTCAAAAGGATCGTTTCCATCATGCATGTAATGGTCAATATCAATATAATGACGAGCAGCTTCTCCCTCAGTAGAATATCTTCGTTTATCAGGGTCAACAGCATGTTCGGTAATGTATTCAATGTTTTTTTTGTAAAAACCTATCATTTCTGGAGGCAAAGTAAAAACTGCCATCCGGTTAATTTTTTTATGCCCAAAAAAACCCCACGAATACATGGCTGGTTGAGTATAAAAAATCAACGTGATAAAAATTAATAAACCGATTATGTATTTTAGGATGAAGTTCATTGGTTAATTAGTTATTGGTCATTTTCACATCTACACATCTACACATTTATAAATCATCCTTTCACAATCTTCCCATCTTTTAAAACAGGAACGTTTGTGCTTTTATTGAGTTTAAGACAATAAATAATATCTTCTTCTAAATTTAATCTACTCAACCGTTTTCGGTGTGATGATTCTCCTAAAAAACCATACATATCATCTTTTGCAGCATTGTATAGTTTTATTGATGCTTGAGTTGAATCTGCTAAATCGGAAAAACGTAAATTTAAGGCTAATTTTTGAGCCAAAGCTCCGGCAAATAAAGTATCCTCCAAATTAAAACGGTCTTTCCAACCTGCACAAAGTAAAATTACATTTTTATCCAATCGTTCTACATAATCAGCAACTGCATCTAAATTGCTAAACGAACCTATAACTACATGACTTGCTTCTTTAGCCATTTCAATGGCTTTAGTTCCGTTGGTTGTGGTTAAAACAATGGTTTTCCCTTTAAATTCTCCGTTTTTAAAAAACAATGGCGAATTACCAAAATCAAAACCCTCAACAACTTCTGCCGAGCGTTCTGCACCAACAATAAATCCTTTTTGTTTGTATAAGGTTGCTTCCTCTAAAGTAGCTACAGGAATAACAGCTTCTACCTCATGGTCGATTGCTGAGCAAATTGCCGTTGTTGCTCGAAATATATCTATTACCACAACAACAGTATCTTTATTTTCAAAATATACAGGAAATAAAGCTGGAGAAAAACATACCTCAATCGTATTTGAAAATCCTGATGATTCTTCGCCCATTATAGTTTGAAATTAAAAATTAGAGATTTGAGATTTGAACTTTCTAATTCTCAATCTCTAATCTCTAATTAATTTGTTACCCTTTATAAAATGGCATACTTACCACTTTCGCTTTTATTTTTTTATCACGAATAAGGATGTAAATTTCACTTCCAATTTTAGAAAATTCTGTTTTTACATAACCCATTCCAATAGGAATATTTAATGATGGAGATTGTGTTCCTGAAGTTACCACTCCAATCTTATTACCATTAGCATCAACAATTTCGTAATCGTGACGAGGAATTCCTCTATCAATCAATTCAAAACCAACTAATTTTTTGGTAACACCATTTTCTTTTTGTTTTTTCAAATTGTCGGAATTCACAAAATCTTTCGAGAATTTTGTAATCCAACTTAAACCTGCTTCAATTGGAGAAGTGGTATCGTTGATATCATTTCCGTAAAGACAAAAGCCCATTTCTAAACGTAAGGTATCTCTACAAGCTAAACCAGCCATTTTTGAGTTAACTTTTTCACCAGCTTTCATAATGGCATTCCAAATGGTTTCTGCATCTTTATTGTGGAAATATACTTCATAACCACCTGCACCAGTATAACCTGTTGAAGAAACAATAACATTATCAATACCGGCAAAAATACCTTGTTGTACAGTGTAATAAGTCATTTCTAAATCCATGTTGGTTAAGGGTTGCAACATTTTTTGAGCATTTGGGCCTTGTATAGCAAGCAAAGAAATACTATCCGAAATATTTTTAATATCTACACCGCTTGAATTATGTTTAACTACCCAATCCCAATCTTTGTCAACATTAGCACCATTTACAACTAACATGTAGTTATTTTCGCCCAACATATAAACCAATAAATCATCCACAATACCACCTTGATAGTTTGGAAAACAAGAGTATTGAACTTTACCTGGAACCAATTTCGAAGCATCGTTTGAAGTAATTCGCTGAATTAAATCCAAAGCTCCTTCGCCCTTAATCATGAACTCACCCATGTGAGAAACATCAAAAATTCCTACGTTATTTCTTACGTTTAAATGTTCGTCAATAAGCCCTGTGTATTGCAAAGGCATATTAAAGCCTGCAAATTGAACCATTTTAGCACCTAAATCAATGTGTTTTTGTTTTAGTGCAATGTCTTTTATTTCTAATACTTCCATGATTATAAATTTTAAAGAAACAAATGTATTATTTAAAGTTTAAAGTTTAAAGTTTAGGGTTTAAAGTTTTTAACCATCCTTTTAAAACAAGAATCCTTTATGGGCAATTTTAAAGATAAAAACCATTGTTACTTGGTAGTAGATTTTGTAATTTAGCATCCTCAATTTTATAATTCATAAAAACACTATAAAAATATGTCAAACGCATTTTTTAACGTACCAAAAGCAATAAACGAACCTGTAAAATCTTATGCACCGGGTAGTCCCGAAAGAAAAGAATTACAAGCCATGTATGCAACTTTAAAAAACTCAACAACAGATGCTCCAATGATTATTGGAGGTAAAGAAATTAGAACCGGTAAAACGGTAAGCATGCACCCTCCACACGATAGGGTTCATGTGTTGGGAAATTATCATCAGGGAACTGCTGAACACGTTAACCAGGCTATTGCTGCTGCGTTAGAAGCCCGTAAAACTTGGGCAAACACGCCTTGGCAAGATAGAGCCGCCATCTTTTTAAAAGCTGCCGAATTATTAGCCGGACCATACCGTGCAAAAATGAATGCTGCCACCATGCTTTGCCAAAGTAAAAATGCTTTTCAGGCAGAAATTGATGCTGCTTGCGAAATGATTGACTTTTTTAGGTTCAACGTTCAGTTTATGACCGAAATTTATGCCGGACAACCGGAATCTGCTCCGGGCATTTGGAACAGGTTAGAGTACCGACCATTAGAAGGTTTTGTATTTGCAATAACTCCATTCAACTTTACTTCGATTGCTGCCAACTTGTGTGCTGCACCTGCATTAATGGGCAACGTGGTGGTTTGGAAACCTTCCAACACACAAATTTATTCGGCTCATGTTATTATGGATTTATTTAAGGAAGCTGGTTTGCCTGATGGTGTTATCAACTTGATTCATGTAAACAGTTCTGAACTAGCCGATACCATTTTTAAAAGTCCTGATTTTTCTGGTGCTCACTTTACAGGTTCGACCAACGTATTTAACCAATTGTGGAGAAACATTGGTGCCAATTTAGAAACTTACAAAGGTTACCCAAGAATAGTCGGTGAAACCGGTGGTAAAGATTTTATCATTGCTCATAAATCGGCCAACGCCAAAGAAGTTGCTACAGGAATGGTGAGAGGTGCTTTTGAATACCAAGGACAAAAATGTTCGGCAGCTTCAAGAACCTATTTACCTTCAAACCTAGCTGATGAAATATTGGCATTGGTTAAAAAAGATGTGGAATCGTTTAAAGTAGGCTCACCGGAAGATTTTAGCAACTTTGTAAATGCAGTAATCGACGAAAAAAGTTTTGATAAAATTGCCAATTACATAGAGTATGTTAAAACCCGTGATGATGCTGAGTTTGTAACAGGTGGAACGTACGACAAAAGCAAAGGATATTTTATTGCTCCAACCGTAGTAAAAACGACCAATCCATTGTTTAGAACCATGTGTGAAGAGATTTTTGGACCATTTTTAACCGTTTATGTGTACGAAGCCGACAAATATGAAGAAGCCCTTGAAACCTTAGACAAATCATCGGAATACGCTTTAACGGGTGCTATTTTTAGCAAAGACCGAGCAGCTATAAATACTGCTACCAAAATGCTTGAAAACGCAGCAGGTAATTTCTACATCAACGACAAACCTACGGGTGCTGTGGTTGGACAACAACCGTTTGGTGGTGCAAGAGCTTCTGGAACCAACGACAAAGCCGGTGCTCCTCAAAACTTAATGCGTTGGGTTAATACAAGAACAATTAAAGAAACCTTTGTTCCGCCAATCGATTACAGGTATCCGTTTTTGGGATAATATAGAAGCCTTCCGTCAGCTGACGGAGGGCTTTTTTGTTTATTTTTGGTTATGTAAATGAGCTTTAGTAACTTAAACGCTGTGCCATTAGGATTTTCTAATCCATCAATTGTCGGATGAAAATCTAAAATGTCAAGCTGCTGGGGTAGTTTACAACTGACTTTATTGTATTTTTACACTTATCAATTAATTTCATAAGCAGTACCGTGACTTTTAGAGCGTTGTACTCCAAAGCAGATAGTTCGACTTGAACACGGTGAAAGAAATATTATATTTGTGTAACTAATTAAAATCCAACTAACAAATAATAATAATAATAATAATGAAAGAGAGCAAACCAGACAACCAAATAATTAGAAAAGCTGTTAAGGAAAACCTTGAATCAAACGGTAGGGCTAAATTAGTTGATATTGGTAATACACTGAAGGAACTGGGCATTGAATATATAAAACTTGTTCCTTTCTTGTCCCAATATTCAGACATTATAAAGATAGAACAGGAAAATAATTTTTCTCTTCCTGTTTTTTATGCAAGATTGAAAGACAACAAAACTGATGAGGTAATTTCTGTTTGGAAACAAATAGAATTTTCTAATTCTTGGGAGCAGTGTAATACAACTAAACTTGATAGCATTTTACCTTCTTGGATTAGAAGAAGAGAGATACTTAAAGAGGATTCTGACGAGTACAAACATTTTGTTGACAGACTTAAAAGACAACACGCTATTGAAACTGGAATTGTCGAAAGGTTATATGATTTAAAAGAAGGGATTACAGAAACGTTTGTTAAGGAAGGATTTGTGGAAGCCTATTTGCAACACGGAGATAGTAATATTCCACCAAAACAATTAATGAATTATTTACAGGACAATTTTGCAGCAATTGATTTTGTTTTTGATGTTGTAAAAAATGATAGAAATATAACAATAAGTTTTATTAAAGAATTGCATCAGTTAATTACTTCCCATCAAGATACAGCAGAAGGACGTGACCAATTTGGAAACAAGTTACAAATTAAATTGTTAAAAGGAGATTTTAAGACAAGAGATAACAATCCAACAAGACCTGACGGAACAATGTTTGTTTATTGCCCTCCTATTCACGTAGCATCCGAGATGGACAATCTTATTTTGATTTATCAGGACCTTTTAAAAAGGGAAATAAACCCTATAATAATCGCAACGTGGTTTCATCACTCTTTTACACAAATTCATCCATTTCAGGATGGAAACGGAAGGATAGCAAGATTAATGGCAAGTCTGATATTAATTAAACATAATTTATTTCCTCTCACAGTTAAGAGAAATGACAAACCAAGATATATTGATGCACTTGAATGGAGCGATTTGGGTTTACCCCAACAATTGATTGACCTTTTTTGTGAAACTCAAAAGCGGAATATTGAAACAGCTCTTAACTTAAAGCTAGACCTTTCATTATCTACTTCATCCCTTAGTGATGTCGTAGATATTTTTGCTCAAAAATTAGAGAACAAAAATTTAAATCTTGAAAAGAAAAGACAAAATATTCTTGCAAAAAACAGAATGGAAATATTTAACTTGTGCAAGGAGTCTTTGAATAAAATTGAGGAAGAAATAAAAGGAAAGCTAAATGGGAACGCTAAAATATTTTTAGAAACCGTTCCTCCTGATAACGAACTCAAAAAACATTATTTTTCTCACCAAATTGTTGAATATGCTATAAAATATAATTACTTTTTTAACAGGACTTTACCAAGGGCTTGGTTTCGTTTTGTAATCGAGCTAAAGGACAAGAAAAGGTATGAATTGATAATTACACTTCATCATTATGGTTATGATGATTCAACATTTGCTATTGGTGCAATCCTGCAATATAATGAACCATCTAATACTAAAACAAATCCAGAGGATTTGACAACAGTACTTCCACTTTCAATTGATCCTTATACTATTTCCTTAGATATGCAGTCCATTGAAATTAAAAATTCGGCAGTTGATGTACATACATTTCTTCAAAATGTCTTAACTCTAACTTTAGCACAAATTATGAGTGAAATTAATTAATGGTGAACAACGTATTTGAAAAACTTTACTTATCTAGGATAATTCCATTCAAATAATTAAATTTGAATAAAACATTTTAAAAGTAAATGTTACACTAAAAAAATAAACTACAATGAATTTAAACTTAGCCGTTCTTATTGACGGCGACAACATTCCATCGGCTCCAATAAAAGAAATGATGGAAGAAATAGCCAAATATGGCAATCCAACCATAAAAAGAATTTATGGCGATTGGACTAAACCCAACTTATCGAAATGGAAAAACCTGTTGCTCGAAAATGCGATAACTCCCATTCAGCAATACGGTTACACTTCCGGAAAAAACTCTACCGATTCTGCCATGATTATTGATGCCATGGACATTCTCTATTCAGAAAAAGTAAGTGGTTTTTGTTTGGTATCGAGCGACAGCGATTTTACCCGATTAGCCACCCGATTGCGTGAAGCAGGAATGCAAGTAATTGGTATTGGCGAGAAAAAAACACCTAACCCATTTATTGTGGCTTGTGATAAATTTATTTACATCGAAATATTAAAAAGTCAAACCGATAAAAGAGACGACAATGTTGAAAAAGGTGCTGAAAAAAGCAACGTGGATAAAATTACCTGGAAAGAAATTAATTTAATTTCTACCACCATTTCTGATTCATCAGATGAAGATGGTTGGGCATTTTTGGGCGATGTCGGCAGCTTGTTACAAAAAAAACAACCCAATTTTGATTCGAGAAATTACGGTTTTGAAAAACTCACGCCTTTAATAAAATCCATCGGAAATTTTGAACTCGAACAACGAGAAAACCCGAAAAGCCGACATAAACTGATTTTTGTAAAAAACAAAGAAAAACAAGTGTCAAAAACTAAATAAATAACTGTTGAAAATAAATTTTAGGATGAACCTGAAATAGTATATCTTAGTAAAAAAATTAAACTAAAAAAATTATGAAAAAATTAATGTATTTGTTCTTAGTAGTTGGAATGGTAGCTTTTGCTAACACCACCAACGCACAAGATTTAAGAAAAGGTGGTTCAAGTTTCGGTACTATTGAATCGAACGGTGACGTTAGATTAGGTGGTAGTGTAAAAGGTAAATTTGAATCGAATGGTGATATTCGTGTAAACGGAAGCGTTAAAGGTAAAATTGAATCGAATGGCGACATCAGAAAAAATGGTAGCGTTGTTGGTAAAGTTGAATCAAACGGTGATGTTAGAATTAACGGAAGTGTTAAAGGTAAAATCGAATCGAACGGTGATGTTAGAAAAGATGGTAGTGTTATTGGCTCTGCTAAAGGTGTTGATCCCAAACAAGCGGCTGTAATGTTCTTTTTTGATTTCTTTTAATGTTAGTTCGATATAATTTCTTGGTTATTTCACCCACCCTACCCTCCCTCAAGGGAGGAAACCACAACAGAGGTCATTCTCCCATTGAGGGGAG
>CAYJMI010000081.1:0-16790 GCA_964371285.1 uncultured Vicingus sp.
CGTTTATTATTTCAACTGCCGGAACAGTAAAAGTAACGGATGAATCCGGTAAAGTTTTAATGGAACAAGTTGTTAGCGAAGGTGATATTTTTAGAATGTGTCAAGTAAAAGATGCTCCTATTCAAGATTGGGTTAAATTGGCTGTTTCAAGAGCAAGAGCTTCTCAAACCCCTGCTGTTTTTTGGTTAGACCCAAAATGAGCTCACGACTCATTAATTATTGAAAAAGTTAAAAAATACTTACCAAACCACGATACCAAAGGATTAGAAATTCACATCATGTCGTTGGTAGATGCCATGAAATTTACATTAGAGCGAATTAGAAGCGGAAAAGACACTATTTCGGTAACAGGAAACGTATTACGTGATTATTTAACCGATTTATTTCCGATTTTAGAAGTTGGTACAAGTGCAAAAATGTTGTCAATTGTTCCATTAATGAACGGTGGAGGTTTATTCGAAACTGGAGCCGGTGGCTCTGCACCAAAACATGCCGAACAACTTGCTGGCGAAGGTCATTTGCGTTGGGATTCGTTAGGCGAATTTTTAGCATTAACAGTTTCGTTAGAACATTTAAGCGAAGTAAATCACAACCAAAAAGCTAAAATACTTGCCGACACTTTAGATGAAGCCACAGAAAAGTTTCTGGAAAACGACAAATCTCCGTCCAGAAAAGTTGGTGAATTAGATAACCGAGGAAGCCATTTTTACCTTGCTATGTATTGGGCGGAGGCATTAGCTAAACAAACTACTGACACCGATTTACAAGCTTGTTTTACTAAAGTTGCTCATGACTTAAAAAACAATGAAACTAAAATTATTGATGAGTTAACCAAAGCTCAGGGAAAACCTGTTGATATAGGTGGCTATTATTTTCCAACTGTTGAAAAAGTTGAAAAAGCTATGCGTCCAAGTGAAACATTAAATAACATTTTATCTAAAGTTTTAAAAACACAGTTAGTATAAAATAATATCTAAAAAAAAAATTAAATCCCATTCGTTCGTAACGGATGGGATTTTTTTATACTACGTTTTTAGTGTTGTTTAATTTATCAACAATTCGTTTCTATGTCAATTTAATTTTTAACTTTGGGAAGCTTTAGGGGTGCCTTTATAGGCTGAGAACATACCCTTTTAACCTGATGTCGGTAATGCGAACGAAGGAAAAAGTATCAATCCGTCAACTGGCGGACTCAAATACCCTTCCTAAAGCCTATTTTTTAACACTCCTGTTTTTGCCTTTCGCAAAATCAAATTGTTATAATGATTTTTTGAGCATGAACATTACAGTAAACAACAGCAATCATCTAATTGATGAATCCACGACAATTAATCAACTTATTGAACAATTAAATATTGACTCAAAAGGTATTGCTATTGCTGTTAATCTGACTGTAGTTTCAAAAGAAAATTGGAATAAAACGGCATTAAAAGAAAATGATAACATTACTATAATTAAAGCCACTCAAGGTGGATAATCAATAAAATCCTACGATTTAAACCGTGGGCTATAATTCAAATCTTAACATACAAAACCCTTATATTATGAATAAAGATAAAATACCAAGTCAAGATGTTTTAACAAGAACACCATTTCCGGCATCTAAAAAAATATATGTAAAAGGTAAAATCCATGATATTAATGTTGCCATGCGTGAAATCTCGCTAGAAGACACTGTAGATAAATTTAATGGCACAGTAGTTAAAAACGACCCGATTACCATTTATGATACCAGTGGGCCATATACCGACACCACTCTGGAAATTGATGTAAAGAAAGGTATTCAACCACTTCGAGAAAAATGGATATTAGAACGTGGTGATGTGGAGCAACTAGCTGATATTTCTTCCGATTACGGTAAAGAAAGATTATTAAATTCTGACATCGATTATTTACGATTTGAACACATAAAAAAGCCATTAAGAGCAAAAAAAGGGACTAATGTTTCACAAATGCACTATGCTAAAAAAGGCATTATTACTCCTGAAATGGAATACATTGCCATTCGTGAAAATCAAAGGCAACAAGAATATAAAGACAAAATAGGGCAGCACCCCGGCAACAGTTTTGGAGCAAATACCCCAAGGGAAATTACCCCGGAATTTGTTAGAAATGAAGTTGCCTCAGGAAGAGCAATTATTCCAAACAACATTAATCACCCGGAAAGCGAACCTATGATTATTGGTAGAAACTTTTTGGTTAAGATAAATGCCAACATTGGAAACAGTGCCGTTACATCAAGCATTGAAGAAGAGGTTGAAAAAGCGGTATGGTCGTGCCGTTGGGGAGCCGACACCATCATGGATTTATCAACAGGAAACAATATTCATGAAACACGAGAATGGATTATTAGAAATTCACCTGTGCCGATTGGTACGGTGCCAATTTATCAGGCATTGGAAAAAGTAAACGGTAAAGCCGAAGACTTGACTTGGGAAATTTTTAGAGACACTTTAATTGAACAAGCCGAACAGGGAGTAGATTATTTTACCATCCATGCCGGAGTTTTATTACGTTATATTCCTATGACTGCTAAACGTTTAACCGGAATCGTTTCCAGAGGGGGCTCTATCATGGCAAAATGGTGTTTGTCTCACCATAAAGAAAGTTTTTTATATACTCATTTCGAAGAAATTTGTGAAATCATGAAAGCTTATGATGTTGCTTTTTCTTTAGGAGATGGTTTACGTCCTGGAAGTATTGCTGATGCAAATGATGAAGCACAATTTGCTGAATTGAGAACCCTTGGTGAATTAACAAAAATTGCGTGGAAACACGATGTACAAGTGATGATTGAAGGTCCTGGTCATGTACCAATGCACATGATAAAAGAAAATATGGACTTACAATTACAAGAATGTTTTGAAGCTCCTTTTTACACTTTAGGGCCATTAACTACAGATATTGCACCGGGCTATGACCACATAACTTCGGCAATAGGAGCCGCACAAATTGGCTGGTATGGATGTGCCATGTTGTGTTATGTAACCCCAAAAGAACATTTAGGTTTACCCGATAGAAATGATGTTAAAACGGGCGTAATCACTTACAAATTAGCAGCACATGCAGCAGATTTAGCAAAAGGACACCCAGGAGCTCAAATAAGAGATAATGCATTGAGCAAAGCTCGATTTGAATTCAGATGGAATGATCAGTTCAATTTATCGCTAGACCCTGATACCGCTCGTGAATATCATGATGAAACTTTACCGGCAGAAGGGGCTAAAATAGCACATTTTTGTTCGATGTGCGGACCAAATTTTTGTTCTATGAAAATATCACAGGAAGTACGGGATTTTGCTGCAAAACAAGATGTTGATGAGCAAGAAGCATTAGAATTAGGAATGAAAGAAAAATCAAAAGAGTTTACAGAGAAAGGAAGTGAAGTTTATCTTTAGGAAGTGGGAAGACAGAAGCCCGAAGTCGGAAGACCGAAGTTTGGAGTTGGCATTTAGCGTTGGCTTCCCCTCTTGAGAGGGGCAGGGGTGTGTAAAAAATAAAACAGTTTGAAAATACTAATCTCATATCCTATTAAACTTAATAATGAAGTTGCATTAATCAACGAATTAATGACTTCAGGAGAATGGGATTTGTTTCATTTGAGAAAACCCGATTGTTCTTCAAATGAACTTTTGGAATTGTGGAACAAACTGGATGATGATGTAAGAAAAAAAACAGTTTTACATCAGAATTTTAAGGGTTCATGCCATTCGTTTGAGGAAGTTGAAGCATTAGATGGACAACTACCCTATTGCTTTTTGAGTCCTGTATTTGACAGTATTTCAAAGCAAGGATACCAAGCAAACTTTGATAAAAAAGAGTTGCAAGAATTTTTGAAAAAAAAGAGAACAATAAAAGTGATTGGTTTAGGGGGAGTTACATCTGAAAACTATGCTGAACTATTGAATTTAGGATTCGATGGAGGAGCTTTTTTAGGAAGTGTATGGGAAAAAACATAATTAAGAATTGAAAACTCGACCAAAAATATTAACCATTGCAGGCTTAGATCCATCCGGAGGTGCCGGAATTTTAGCTGATATTAAAACGATTGAAGCAAACAAATGTTTAGGATTTGCTGTTTGTACTGCAAATACCATTCAAAATGAAAATGAATTTGTTTCACCCAACTGGATTACCGAAAAAGAAGTTTTTTCCCAATTAGAGGTACTGATGAAGATACACACCTTTGATTATGTAAAAATTGGATTAATTTCTTCATTTGAATTTTTAAGAAGAATAAGCTCAAAACTCATCGCTCAAAACCCATCACTTAAAATAATTTGGGACCCTATTTTATCTGCAAGTGCAGGGTTTGACTTTAAGCACGATTTATCTGAATTAAAAATTGTTTTAAAAGATGTGTATATGATAACTCCAAACTGGAACGAAATAAAACAACTTTCAGGTAAAACGGATGCTATTGAAGGTGCAACATATTTAGCACAATTTACCCATGTGTATTTAAAAGGTGGGCATCATCCAACTGCAAAAGGAAAGGATTATTTATTTTTTGATGGGAAGGTGAACGTTTTTAATTCTAAGAAAAAAGTAAACTACGAAAAACACGGTTCGGGTTGTGTTTTTTCATCGGCATTAACTTCCAATCTTGCAAAAAAATATCCTGTTGTTAAAGCATGTTTACGAAGTAAGAGTTACATGTATAAATTTTTAAACAGTACTCCAGCATTATTAGGCACACACAAATGATGATTGAAAACCTACAATACATCACTCAGGAAACTGAACATCTAACACATATTGATTGTGTAAGAGAAGCATGTATTGCAGAAATAAAATGGATACAGTTAAGAGTGAAAAATAAGTCAGAAGAGGAATATTTGACTATCGCAAAAGAGGTTAAAATTATTTGCGATTTATACGATGTTAAGTTAATTATTAATGATAACGTAAATGTTGCAAAACAAATAAATGCTTATGGAATTCATCTTGGAAAATCAGACACGAATCCAACAGAAGCAAGGCAACTATTAGATAAAAATAGTATCATTGGGGGTACGGCAAATACCATAGAAGATGTGATAGCTTTAATTAACAATAAGGTTGATTATATCGGATTAGGTCCTTTTCAGTTTACATCCACCAAAAAGAACTTAAGCCCTGTTTTGGGGTTGGAGGGTTATTACAAAATAGTGCAACAATTAACCGAATTAAAATTAAAAAATAAAATCCCTCCTATAATTGCCGTTGGAGGAATTAAAACGGGACATGTAAAAGACTTAATGAAAACAGGAATTTACGGTATTGCAGTATCCGAATTATTAACCAATGATTTTAGCAAAACACCTTTGTTAAAAGAATTAATTGAACAAAAACAATATTTATGTTACAAATAGCAGGTAAAATATTTAACTCCAGACTGTTTACCGGTACAGGAAAATTTAGTTCCACTCAATTAATGGAAGAAGCATTACTGGCTTCAGGTTCCGAATTAGTTACTGTAGCTTTAAAACGAGTTAATATTAACGACAAAGAGGATGATATTTTGATACATTTGAACCATCCTCAATTTAATTTATTACCAAATACCTCTGGTGTAAGAACTGCAAAAGAAGCCATTTTTGCGGCTGAATTGGCACGTGAAGCCTTAGCAACCAATTGGTTAAAATTAGAAATTCACCCCGACCCTAAATATTTAATGCCAGACCCTATTGAAACCTTAAAGGCTGCTGAAGAATTAGTGAAAAAAGGATTTATTGTACTTCCTTACATACATGCCGACCCAGTTTTATGCAAACGCTTAGAAGAAGTTGGGGTTGCAGCAGTAATGCCTTTAGGCTCTACTATAGGTAGTAACAAAGGTTTAAAAACATTAGATTTTTTAGAAATTATTATTGAACAAAGCAATGTCCCGGTAATTATTGATGCCGGAATTGGCTCACCTTCTGATGCCGCTAAAGCAATGGAATTGGGTGCTGATGCCGTTCTGGTAAATACTGCCATTGCAGTTTCTGATTATCCGGTTCAAATGGCGATAGCATTCAAATTAGGTGTGGAAGCTGGAAGGATGGCTTTTGAAGCAAGGTTAGGGGCACAAACAAAACATGCTATGGCGAGTAGTCCTTTAACATCATTTTTAGATTAATGAACACTTTTAAAACCATATTCGACAACTACCCTTGGGACGAAGTAAAACAAAACATTTACTCCAAAACGCCCCATGATGTTGAACGGGCTTTATCCAAAACCAAAAGAGATTTGGAAGATTTTAAAGCGTTGATTTCTCCTGCTGCTCAACCTTATTTAGAGCAAATGGCCCAAATGAGTCAGCAGTTAACCCAAAAAAGATTTGGAAAAACGATTCAAATGTATATTCCTTTGTATTTGAGTAACGAATGTCAGAATATTTGTACCTACTGTGGTTTTAGTTTTACCAATAAAATTCCAAGAAGAACATTAACGGATAAGGAAATAATTAAAGAAGTAGAATTCATCAAATCATTGGGCTACGACCATATTTTAATAGTTACGGGAGAAGCTGAAAAGACTGTTGGTATTGATTATTTAGAAAATGCTATTCGAATTATTCGCCCTTATTTCTCACATATTTCAATAGAAGTACAACCTTTGGAACAAAACGAATACGAACGATTAATAGTTGTTGGGGTAAATACTGTTTTGGTTTATCAAGAAACCTATCATCAGGAAGATTATAAAAAACACCACCCAAAAGGGAAAAAATCGAATTTTTATTACCGTTTAGAAACTCACGACAGGTTGGGAAAAGCAGGCATTTATAAAATGGGTTTGGGTGTTTTAATTGGTTTGGAAGACTGGCGTACGGATAGTTTCTTTACTGCTTTACATTTAAAATATTTAGAAAAAATGTATTGGCAGGCTAAATATTCCATTTCATTTCCCCGATTACGACCACATTCGGGAGGTTTAGAACCAAAAGTGGAAATGAGCGACAAAGAATTGGTTCAATTGATCTGTGCTTACCGTTTGCTCGATGAAGAAATAGAACTTTCGGTTTCAACGCGTGAATCGGAAAAGTTTAGAAACAACATTATTAAACTAGGAGCAACTACTTTTAGTGCCGAAAGTAAAACCAATCCGGGAGGTTATGTGGTAGAAAAACAATCGTTAGAACAATTTGAAATTTCTGATGAAAGGTCAACTGCAACAATAGACCAAATCATCCGACAACAAGGTTACGAACCGGTTTATAAAGATTGGGAGAAATCTTATTGATTCATCATTGCGAGGTACGATGCAATCATACTTATGGAAGAAATAATATTGATAATTTTCCATTTACAAAATGTTTGTTTGATATATTAAACTTTAAAGAAGCTCCGTTACAGGAGCATTTTTTTATTTAGAGTTTATTGTTAAATTTGAGTAAAATAAAATTTAGATATGTGCTACACAACTCTAATCTCAGATAATACCCTTTACTATTTCTTTAGTACTGCTGCTCAAGTTCTAGCTAGTACTACAGCTCTCATTTCAATAGTTCTACAGTTTAAACTTAATAGTTTGAAACGATTTTTAATTGGAGATGGTCAAGCTGTTTATAATAGGGCTATCGCTAACGAATATAAAAACAACCCCCTTAATAACCAACAACTTGGACGTTTGAGGGATTCAATAGAGAGAGAAGATATAGAAGGGATAGATGCTGTTTTGAAAACATTACAAGATAAAGAGGAGGAAGAATCACCAAATGGATTTAAATCTTTGTATAAGAGATTCACTAAAATGAATAATGAAACGAAAGAACTTGGGAATATTATCATACAAATTATTTGTTATTCGTTTGCTACAATTTTATTATCAATACTGATGATTGCTTTTGTTGGCTTTATTTCTAATAATTTCCTCATAGGATTCTTCTCCATTCTGACAATATTTTTACTTCTAATATTCTCATTTTGGAAAACATATTTAAGTATTAAGAAGATTTTAAATTAATTATCATGGCAGAAATCAAAACACAAAAAAACCAAGCTAGTGTAGAAGCATTTATCAATTCGGTTGACCACGAAGGCAAACGTAATGACGCTTTTGAGGTATTGGAAATGATGAAAAAAATTACCAAAGAAGAACCTAAAATGTGGGGGACGAGTATTATCGGTTTTGGCGATGTACGTTATAAATATGCAAGTGGCAGAGAAGGCGATTGGTTTAAAGTAGGTTTTTCTCCACGTAAAGCAAACGTTTCATTATATCTAATGGGTTGCGATATTTCTAAAGCCGATAGCATTTTAGGTAGATTGGGAAAATACAAAACAGGTAAAGGATGTTTGTACATTAACAAATTAGCCGATATTGATAAAGAGGTATTAAAGGAATTAGTTAAAGAAGGTTATGAAAACGGACACATTGGTACAGAACAGCATTAAAATTTAATCATCATAATGAAAATAATAATATATTCTTTACTTGTATTAACCTTATGCTTTTGCTCTCCAAAAACTAAAACCATTAACGAATTGGATTGGTTAATTGGAACCAGAAGTACCGAGCAAAATGGACAAATTATATACGAAAGTTGGATTAAAACCAGCGACCAATTGCTTTCCGGTAGAAGTTTTTTTGTAGAGAACAACGATACCAATATTTTGGAAACCATAGAAATAAAAATAATCGACAACGAAACATTTTATTGTCCGGCAGTAGTTGACCAAAATGATGGAGAGTCGGTTTTATTCAAGCTAACATCAACTGACCCAACGAAATTGATTTTTGAAAATGCCCAACATGATTTTCCAAATAAAATCTGCTACAATCAAGAAGGCAATAATATTGATGCTTGGATTGAAGGTAAGGGAAAGAAAATTCCATTTTACATGAAAAGTTTATAAAAAATACCACATTTAAGGTATTGTTTAGAATGATTCTAAATAATAACTTCACTTCGTGAAAAACATCAACAACTATACTATTATTCAAGAACCTTTTTTTAAAGCTACTGTTGAGCTTAAAAAGAAAAAAAGGTAAAGTGTTGCGAAAATTTTAAAAAGAAAAAAGGAAAATTTTGTAAAGAATGCCCGTGTAATTGGGCTTAAGTTAAAAAAACCTCGATTAAAATCGAGGTTTTTTTATTTTTCATCGTTCCATTTATTTGAAAATCAATATCCTAAAAATTACTTTTTCCATACCACAAAAAAGGTATTTTACATCCTCAATCATAATTTAAACATCTGTATAACAAGTATTTAAAATTCAATACCACTTTTGTGGTATTGCACAGTTTTTCAAACAAATTTAGTTTTGTTTTGTTATTTAGATTTAGTCTAAATAAAAATAAAAACTTAATAAACTAAAATTAAACAAGTTATGAGAAAGTTAAATTTACTATTTTTAAGTGTCTTTGCTGTAATAAGTGTTGGTGCACAGCAAATTATTGACACTGTTTCCGTTGGTGCTGGTTATGCAAACCAACAGTGGTATAGCCTAACAAACGACGAACAAGGCTCGTCTCCAAAAAACAATTGGGATATTGCTTTTGAAACATCCAACCAAGGAAGTTCCATCCACATTAATAGCTCAACAGGAGTTGAATTATGGGTACACCCTACAGCGGTAGCAACTGATTTTTCTTCATTAGACACAACCGGAATATCAACTTGGTCGAAATTATACAACAGTAATCAAACGTGGGAAACAGGAGCTTTTAACCAAGTGACAGATACATCTAACTCGTTTGATTTAGGTTGGGGGCTTTATAATATGATAACACATACTGTTGAAGGCAATAGAGTGTTTATTATTAAGTTGTCAGGGAGTGTCTACCGAAAAATAATCATTGAAAGTTTGGCAGGAGGCGATTACAACTTTAGATTTGCTTCTTTAGATAACGTAGTAGATGTATCACAATCAATCACAAAATCTACATACAATACTAAAAACTTTGTTTATTTCAGTTTACTAAACAATCAATTAGTTGATAGAGAACCTGCATCATTAAACTGGGATATTACCTTTACTCAGTACATCGAATTTATTCCATCAGCATATCTGGTAACAGGAATTTTACATAATAAAGATATTGAATCGGTAAAAGTGCAGCCTGTTGTTGACCCTTCAAGCTACAACAATTGGCAATCACAAATATTTTCTACTAACATCAATACTGTTGGGTACGACTGGAAATCGTTTAATATGGGAACTTTTCAATGGGAGTTTTCCGATTCGACAGTATATTTTGTGAAAGATCGTGATGATAACATCTGGAAATTAATTTTTACAGGCTTTGGAGGAAGTTCTTCAGGTAATTATATTTTTTCAAAAGAGAATGTAACAACCGTAAGTATTACAGAAAACATAAAAAACAACCTTATTTTAAATGTTTACCCAAACCCAGCTACTACTTCAATTCAGGTTACCTACCATACAAAAGAAGTAAACACAACCATTAAATTGATTGATTTAACCGGTAAAATAATTTTAACCAAAAACACAACCAATCAAAGCGATTTAAATCAAGAATTTATTGATGTGTCAACCATTTCAAAAGGCATTTATATTCTTGCAATAACTTCTGGAAATAATACCTCAACTCAAAAATTAATTATTCAATAAAATAAATTATAAAAAAATCAAGGTCAAATTCCCTATGTCCTCTTCGGAGGGCTAGGGAATTTTTAAAATAAAAACATAAAATAGGGAATTATGAAAAATTTAAAATTTACTCTAAAGTTAGTCATGTCACTAATTATTCTAACTGCAATATTTTCTATACAATCATGTAAATCAGATGCTACAAATGAAACTGTTGCTGAAGAAAAAAAAATTGGACTTTTACTAGTTAATCATGGTTCTCGTTCAGAAACATGGCGAAATGCTTTAATAGATTTAGAAAAACAAGTTACCGACGAAATTCTAAAAAAAGGAGATATAAAAGGTATTAAAACTGCCTTTATGGAATATAATGAGCCTTCTATTGCTACTCGCTTAAAAGAATTTGACAAAGATGGTTTTACTGATGTTATTCTAGTGCCGATATTTTTAACCGTTAGTCCTCACTCATTTGAAGACATTCCAACCATTATTGGACAAAAAGAAGACCCACATTCGATGGAAATGTTGAAAATAGAAAAAATTGAACGATATACTCCAAAAGCTAAAACTCATATTACTCCCTTACTCGATTTTAATGATATTTTAGAAAAAAATATTTTGCGAAGAGCTCAGGCACTTTCAAAAAACCCAGAAAAAGAAGGGTTAGTTTTAATTGGATATGGCGATGAAACTTATGACAAAGAATGGGGGCAATTATTTGATAATGTTGCAGAGGTTGTAAAGAGAAAAACAGGTATTAACACCCATTCTTACGGTTGGTGCGGGCACATAGCACATTACAATCTGGAAGAAACAACCAAAGCTATTAATAAAGTTTTAGAAACTAAAGAAGTTGCAGTAGTGATTCCTGTTTTAGTAGCTCATGACGAAAATTTTCAAATTAAAATTATTGGTGGAGGAATTCAAAAAGTTAAGAACCATAATGAAAAAGTAATATATAAACCTGATGCCATCTTACCTGATAAAAATGTTGAAAAATGGGTGATTGAAATTACTGACGAATTTGCAAAAAAAGTACAGCAGAAGTAAAATAGATGGAATAAAGAATGGAATTTACAACTAAAAAAATAAGACGGTTAAATGTTGAATGGCATAGAGATTTAGGGTATTTTTTTTCATCGTTGATATTGATTTATTGTGTTTCAGGTATTGCTTTAAACCATGTCGACGATTGGAATGCTGACTTTATCTTAAAAAAGGAAAACATTAAACTTGATAAGAAATATAACGTTGGCGAAATTTCTGAAAAAGAGATTATTGTATTTAATCAATTGGTTGGTCAGCAAACGTACAAAGTATATGATTTTCCGACCCCCGATCAAGTAAAAATTTATTACGACAATTCGTCTCTGCATGTTTATTTTACCGAACAAAAGGCTATTTATGAAAAAGTTCAAAAACGTCCATTGTTCTATCAGGTAAACGTTTTACATCGAAACAGTTTAAAAGGTTGGGAATGGGCTTCAGATATTTTTGCTTTTTTTTTAATCGTTATTAATTTAACCGGGCTTTTTATTGCAAGAGGTAAATACGGAATAACTGGCAGAGGTAAATGGCTTATAGCAGCTGGTTTTTTACCTCCAGTTATTGCATTAATCATACAAGCATTAATTTAAAACTATGTGTAATTATAAAATTTTAACCGAAAACAAAAATGGTTTCATCGTTCAATGTTCAGATTGTGAACACATTCAACTTGGCTTTGGAACATCATTAATAAACTTTTCTGAGGACGACTTCTTCGATTTTCATTTACAAGCAAGAGATCTCTTAAAAAAAAATATAGCAGTAAAAGATAAAAAAGAAAAATGTATTTACCTCAACACATTCACAGAAAATTCAAGAATGGCATTGAGTTATAACGAATTAACAATACTAAGTGAAATGCTATCTTCTGCTTCAAACATGCTCATAGTATTTAATCTTTTGTATAAAAAAGACATTAAGTGATAAAATCCAAAACAATATTGATTTTGATATTGCTTTTACAAACAATGTTAAAAGCACAAACTATTATCGTTCTTTCAGGCGATGATAATTTGCCTATACCTTCGGCACATGCAATTTTTAAAGATGCTGAAAACAAACAAGAAATATTGGTCTTATCTGATTTAAATGGTAAAATAGAAATTCCAGCATCGTTGAAAAAATCTAAAAAAGGAATGGTATCTATTTCTTTTGTTGGCTTTAAAAAAATTACTGATACCCTAGATTTCGAAAATCTCCAAAAAAATAGAATCTATTATTTAACCCCTGAAAATATTACATTAAATGAGGTAGTTATTACTGCTCAGTATGCACCAAACAGCCCAGAAAAAGCGGTTCATAAAATTAAAATAATCGATAGTAAAAAAATTGAAACGATGGGAGCACAGAATCTTCGTGATGTATTAACTAATGAGATGAATGTTAGAATTTCTCAAGATAATATTTTAGGAAGTAGCATAAGTTTACAGGGTATTTCAGGTCAAAATGTAAAAATCTTAGTTGACGGCATTCCTGTTACTGGACGATTAAATGGAAATATTGATATTTCTCAAATAAACATGAATAATGTTGAACAAATTGAAATAGTTGAAGGTCCCTTATCTGTAAATTATGGTACTGATGCTTTAGCTGGCACGATTAATATCATTACCAAAAAAACTCAAAAAGAATCCGTTACCGTATCTTCTAATAATTATTATGAAAGTGTTGGTCACTACAACTTTTCAGGAAGAATTGGTATTCAAAAAAACAAACATATGCTGGCAATATCAGGTGGAAGAGACTTCTTTGACGGTTGGAGAACAACTGACAAATCTTTTCATGTTGAAAAAATTCATTTAGCCGATTCTACAAGATATATGGATTGGAAAGCCAAAGAACAGCTTTTTGGAACAATTCATTACTCCTATTTTATCAAGAACTTAAAATTAGGTTATACCGCAGATGTATTTCACGAACAAATCACCAATAGAGGATTACCTCGTTTACCTTATTATGAAACCGCATTTGATGATTATTACACCACCGACCGAATAAACAATACGTTAAACCTAACGGGAGCGTTAAACAAAACTTTTTACTTAAATGTTCTTGTAGCCTATAATCATTATAAAAGAACCAAAAATACTTACTATAAAGATTTAACCACTTTAGAAGAAAATCTAACCGAAAACAGTAGCGACCAAGACACCACAAAATTTTTAGTTTTAACTACGAGAGGAAGTATAAGCACCACAAAAGATTCGGCAGTAATTAACTATGAAATTGGATATGATGTCAACCTCGAATCAGGTTTCGGAATTAGAATAAAAGAAAAGGAGCAACAAATTGGCGATTACGCCCTATTTTCATCTGCTGAATATAAACCATTTTCAAAATTGGTTTTACGCCCAGGTGTTAGAGTTATCTACAATACTGCTTATAAAAGTCCTGTTGTCCCCTCTATAAATATTCGTTATCAACTAACTAATTCTAGTGCTATTCGTTTTTCTTATGCAAGAGGTTTTAGGGCTCCTTCTTTAAAAGAACTTTATTTCTATTTTATCGACATCAACCATAATGTGGTTGGTAATGAAAATCTAAAAGCAGAATATTCCAACAACTTTAATTTTTCTATTGCACATCAAACAAAGCTTGGAAAAATTCTTTGGAAAACTGAAAATTCTTACTTCTACAATCATATTCAAAACATGATTTCTTTGGCTCAAAACTTTGGAACGGAATACAGCTACCTTAATATTGACGAGTACCAAACGTTTGGTGTTCAATTGCAAACCGAATTTGCTTGGGAACATTTAAAAGTAGCTATCGGAGGTGCTTATATTGGTAGATATAATGAATTGGTTAAACAATCTAACACAGATAAATTTACCTATTCACCTGAGGCTAAAACCACCCTGTTTTATGAATGGAAAAGACCAAATATTACATGCGGTGTCTTTTATAAATATACAGGGGCGCTTCCCATGTATGTATTAAATAGTTCAGGTGAAGCATATCTTTCTAAAATTGAAGATTATCACACCGCCGACATCTCTTTAACTAAACATTTTTACAAAAAAAGATTTAACCTAACATTAGGAAGTAAAAACATATTTAATGTGGTTAGTGTATCTGGAGTTTCAACAGGAGGAGCTCATTCTTCGGGCGGAAATACAATAGCTGTAGGAACAGGTAGAACTTATTTTGTAAAACTTGACATTAACTTAACCAAGCATTAAATGAAACTTTTAACCATATTTTTAAGTTCTGCAATTATGCTATTTTCTTGTGTAAAGGATGAGCTTCCTTTACCAAAACACGACCCAGGCGATGTTATTACAAATACAGTAAACATGGGTAGTAATTATAAATGGCAGATATATTTTAATCTGAATAATAATACCGTTGTTGGCGAAAATTTAAAAACCAGTTGGGATTTAGGTTTTGAAGCCACATTGAGTGGTTACCGTATTATATTAAATTCATCAAAAGCCATGTATGCAGCCAAAACAAATCAAACTAACTTTAATTTGGTTACCGATACCACAGGTTTTAACGCAATTAAGAACTTTGATTCTCCAACAGGAGACATGGAACAAACCGCTATTGGGGATTGGAAACTTATACCTAATCAAATTTACCTTATTGATAGAGGATATAATGAATTGGGTTCGCATCAAGGGTTTAGAAAAATTGTATTTCAGCGTGTGGATGATTATTCTTATACTATACATTTTTCGCAACTTAATGGCACTGGAGAAACTACCATGCAAGTATTTAAGGATAACAATTATAATTTTACTTTTCTCTCTTTCACTACATCTTCAACTGTAATGGTTGAGCCACCAAAAACAGATTGGGACATTGTTTTTACCCAATATTTAGAAGAACTTAGTACTCCATATTTAGTTGCAGGTTGCTTATTAAATAGGTATAAAACAACTGCAAAAACTGATTCAATTACCCCTTTTAATTCTATTAATTATGATTTTGCTCTAACACAAATATTGAGTTCTAATATTAATGTAATTGGATATGATTGGAAAGAATATAATTTTACCACTTCATCGTATCTGGTTTTTCCAAACAAAAACTATATTATTCAAGACCAAAACGGGTTCTATTACAAACTTCACTTTATAGATTTTTATAATGACTCTGGCATAAAAGGAAATCCGACGTTTGAATTTCAAAAGTTATAAAAAACAAGAAAGCTCGTTAATTAACGAGCTTTCTTGTTTTTTATTTAAATTGGTTTATTTCAATTTTTGTTTTACCTCAACCATTTCGTAAGCTTCAACAATATCATTTTCTTTAATATCATTGTAATTAGCAATGTTTAATCCACATTCGTATCCTTTAGCAACATCTTTTGCATCGTCTTTAAAACGTTTTAAAGAACCAAGCTCTCCTGAGTAAATAACGATACCTTCTCTGATTAAGCGTATTTTATTTTTTCTATCAATTTTACCATCCAACACCATACAACCTGCAATAGTTCCAACTTTAGAAATTTTATAAACTTCTCTAATTTCGACAGTAGCAACAATTTTTTCTTCAAATTTAGAAGATAACATACCTTCCATGGCAGCTTTTACTTCATCAATGGCATCATAAATAATAGAATATAATCTAATATCAATTTGCTCTCTTTCAGCAATTTTTCTAGCACTTTGCGATGGACGAACTTGGAACCCAATAACAATAGCCTCAGAAGCAGCAGCAAGCATAACATCTGATTCGCTAATTTGCCCAACCGATTTATGTATAACATTTACTTGAACTTGGTCAGTTGATAGTTTTTGAAGAGAATCAGAAAGTGCTTCGATAGAACCATCCACATCACCTTTTATGATGATGTTTAATTCTTTAAAGTCACCAATAGCTAGCCTTCTGCCTATTTCATCAAGTGTAATATGTTTATGTGTACGAACACCTTGTTCTCTTTGTAATTGTAACCGTCTTTCAGCAATTGCACGAGCTTCTTTTTCATCATCCATAATGTGGAATTTATCACCTGCATTTGGAGCTCCATTCAACCCTAAGATTGATGCTGGACTTGCTGGACCAGCTTCTTTAATGTTTTGTCCACGCTCGTTAAACATGGCTTTAATTTTACCACTATAACAACCCGCCAAAATAGCATCACCTATTTTCATCGTTCCTGTTTGTACAAGAACTGTAGAAACGTAACCTCTACCTTTATCTAATTCCGATTCAATAACTGTTCCAATAGCATTTCTATTTGGATTCGCTTTTAAATCAAGCATTTC